>CAZQHA010000336.1:0-5142 GCA_964592795.1 uncultured Planctomycetaceae bacterium
GACCGTGACCGCCCCCGGCGGTCGGACGGCGTGAGCCGCGCCCGTCCGCCCCTCGCGTCATCGGGCGCACGGCGCGAAATCCTCTACTGGCGGGCTCCGGGAGTCCGACCTATTCTTCAGATCGCCCGGGTGCTTCCGCCCGGAGCCCTCGATCCGTAAACCGTCCGAAGGAGATCAGTGGCAGCAACCGAATACCGAGTCAACCGACAGATCCGGATCCCAGAGATCCGACTCATCGATGAAAAGGGCGAGCAAGTCGGCGTCGTGTCGACTGCCGACGCCATGAAGCGCGCCGACGAAGTCGGCCTCGACCTCGTCGAAGTTTCGCCGACCGCGCGACCTCCCGTGTGCCGCATCATGGACTTCGGGAAGTTCAAGTACGCGCAGCGGAAGAAGGAGAAGGGGGCGCACCGCTCCAGCTCGCAGCTGAAGGAGCTCCGCGTCCGTCCCGCGATCGATCCCCACGACCTCGAGTACCGACTCGACTCGGGCCGGCGATTCCTCGAGCAAGGTCACAAGGTGCAGGTCGTCTGCATTTTCCGCGGCCGCCAGATGGCGCACCCCGAGCACGGTTACGCCGTGATGAAGCGCGTCGCCGAGACCTTGAGCGACATCTGCAAGGTCGAAGTGCCCGCGAAGTTGATGGGGCGTCGCATGACGATGCTCCTGGCCCACAAATAGCGCGGTAGCGCGGCTCTCGAGCTACTTCCGAACGGCGCGCGCCAGCGGCTGGACGCCGGACGGCAAGTGATCGCGGATGAACTGCGCGAGCGTTTCCAAGTCGCTCGCGCGCGGATGCGTCCGCCGCCACGCGAGCGCCATGCGCCGCGCCGGCGCGGGAGACTCGAACGGCACTGCGACGGCGCGCGAGCCGTTGCGCTCGCTCTCGACGACGGCGAGCGCGGGCAGGAGCGTCGACCCCATTCCGGCGGCGACCATGTGACGCAGCGTCTCGACGCTCGTCGCGCGGAAATCCGCCGGCGGGCTCTCGACGTCCGCGTCCGATCCGCGGCAGATCGCGAGCGCTTGGTCGCGCAGGCAATGGCCTTCGTCCAATAGGAGCACGCGCTCGCCGGTCAGGTCCGCCTCGGAGAGGTGCGCCTTCTTCGCCAAGCGGTTCTCGCGCGGCGTCAGGAGCCAGAACGACTCCTCGAACAGCGCCGAGGTGGCGAGCCCGGCGCCTGGGATCGGCAGCGCCAGGATCCCCGCGTCGAGCCGGCGCTGCGCGAGGTCCTCGAGGACGGCCGACGTCTTGAGCTCCCGGAAGGCGAGCTCGAGCTTCGGATACGACTTGCGCAGCGGCGGCACGAGCCAGGGGAGGAGGTAGGGCGCGAGCGTCGGGATCACGCCCAGTGAAAGCGGGCCGGAGAGCGGCTCGCGGCGCGTCGCGACGAGCTCCGCGATCTTCTCCGTCGCGTCGAGGACGCTGCGCGCCTGCTCGACGATCTCCGCGCCGACCGGCGTCAGATGGACGCCCTTGCTCGATCTTTCGAAGAGCTTCACGCCCAGCGTCTTCTCGAGCTTCAGGATCTGCGCGGAGAGCGTCGGCTGCGTGACGTGGCACATTGCCGCCGCGCGTCCGAAGTGTCGCGTGTCGGCGGTCGCGACCGCGTAGCGCAGCTCGGTCAGGCTCACGTTGGTGATGTCGATAGGCATGTTCGATCGAGAGAATACAGAGTCTCGATTTTGGACGCGCGCACGCATGGCCGAGACTCTCGTTGCACCGAAATCACCTCGAACAAGGAGCCAGGAGCCATGTTGACCGTCGGAGACCGTCTACCCACTTTCCGCCTTCAATCCGTCGTTTCCACGGACTCCGGTCAGGAGTTCACCACGATCACCGACCAGACCTACAAGGGCCGCTGGCAGGTCGTGTTCTTCTGGCCGATGGACTTCACGTTCGTATGCCCGACCGAGATCGCGGCGTTCGGGCAGGCCCAGCGCGATTTCGAGGACCGCGACGCACAGATCCTGGGGGCCAGCACGGACACGCAATACGTCCACCTCGCCTGGCGGAAGAACCACCCCGACCTCGCCGATCTTCCGTACCCGATGCTCGCGGACACGAAGCGCGAGCTGTCGAGCGCGCTCGGCATCCTCCACAAGCAGGAAGGCGTGCCGCTGCGCGCGACGTTCATCGTCGATCCCGAGGGGATCATCCGCTGGTCCTCCGTCAACGACCTGAAGGTGGGACGCAGCGTCGACGAGGTGCTGCGCGTGCTCGACGCGCTGCAGACGGACGAGCTGTGCCCGTGCAACTGGAAGTCGGGCGAGAAGACGCTGCAGGTGGCCTGATGGACGCACTGAAGTCCCTCTCCGAGAGCTGGCCCGACTCCGCGCGCGACATCCGGCTGAACCTGCAGGTGGTGCTGCAAGAGGGCGCGCTGTCTCCCAGGCTGCGATTCGGCGTCGCGCTCGCCTCCGCGATCGCGAGCCGGCAGACCGAGCTCCGCGACGCCGTCCTCCGCGACGGCAAGGCCGTGCTCGACGAGGCGATGATCGACGACGCGCAGGCGGCGGCGGCGCTGATGGCGATGAACAACGTCTACTATCGGTTCCGCCACATGATGGCGAAGGAGGTCTACCAGACGCTGCCGGCGCGCCTGCGGATGAACCGCATCGCAAACCCCAAGACGGACAAGGGGTCGTTCGAGCTCCTGTGCCTGGCGGTCAGCGCGATCCACGGGTGCCAGATGTGCGTCCAGTCGCACGAAGCGTCCGTGATCGCGCACGGGATCTCGGAGGCGCAGGTCAACGACGCCGTCCGGATCGCGGCGGTCGTCCACGCGGCCGCCGTCACCTCGGAATCCGTGACGGCGGACCGCGCGGAGTTTTGAGGCCCCGCCGAGAGCCTCCCGCCCCACCGCTGGACATCGCGCGGGACGGCCATCTCCGTCCCGCGCGGGGCACCCTCTTGCGATCGCCGCGGCGATCCCTACCCTGTTGCGCTCCAAGTCCGGCCGGCGCCGCCGAGCCGGACCCCCGCAAGCGGTACGGCATGCCAGCGAGCGGGGCGTTGTGAACTGCCACAAGGACGTCCCATGCCCAAGATGAAATCCAAGGGCGCGGTCAAGAAGCGCTTCAAGATCAGCAAGCACGGCAAGGCCGTGTGCAGCAAACCCGGCCGCGGCCACATGCACGCGAGCTTCGACGGCAAGGTCAAGCGGGGCCTGCGCCGCCGCATGGTGCTCAACACCACGTGGTCCACCCTGATCCGCCGGATGACGGAGGCCTGATCCGATGGTACGCGTCACCATGGGCGCGCCGCGCCGGCAGAAGAAGGTTCGTTACTTCAAGCAAGCCCGCGGCTTCCGCGGAGGCCGATCGAAGCTGTGGCGCACGGTCCGCGAGACGTTGCTTCGCGCGTGGGCGTACTCGACGCGCGACCGGCGCGCGAAGAAGCGCCAGTTCCGCCGCCTGTGGATCATCCGCGTCAACGCCGCCGCGCGCGCGCGCGGGATCTCCTACTCGCAATTCATCGACGGCCTGAAGAAGGCCAACGTGGAGTTGAACCGCAAGCAGCTCTCCGAGCTCGCGATCCACGACCCGGCCGCGTTCGATTCGCTCGTGAACGAAGCGCGCTCGGCGCGCACGTGAGCGGGCGGTGACGGACCTCGAGTCCAGCGACGAGAGGATTTTCGCGGAGGCGCTGCAGCGCATCGCTTCGAGCGCTTCGCTCGAAGAGCTGCGCTCGCGCGAGCGCGAGCTCGTCGGCAAGGACGGTCGCGTCGCGGCGCTCCTCGCGTCGATTCCGACGCTCGAGCCGTCGGAGCGGCCGAAGCGCGGGCAGCTCGCGAACAAGCTGAAGCGCGCCGTCGAGGAGGCCGTCCTCGCGCGGCGAGAGACGCTCGAGGCGGCGGCCCTCGAGAGCGAGCGCTCCGGCGGCGGATTCGATCCGACGCTCCCCGCCGCGAAGCCCGAGCGCGGATCGCTGCACCCGGTCACGCAGATGACGCGCCGGCTCGAGGACCTCTTCACGAGCATGGGCTACCTCGTGCTCGACGGGCCCGAGGTCGAGCTCGACTGGTACAACTTCGAGGCGCTCAACATCCCGCGCGATCACCCCGCGCGCGACATGCAGGACACTTTCCGCTGCGACCCGGAGGGCAAGCTCGTCCTGCGCACGCACACCTCGCCCGTGCAGGTGCGCGCGATGGAGCGCATGAAGCCGCCGTTCCGCGCGATCGTCCCCGGCAAGGTGTTCCGCCAAGAGACGACCGATGCGTCGCACGAGCACACGTTCCACCAGATGGAAGGGCTCGTCGTCGGCCGGGACATCTCCGTCGGGCACCTGATCGGCGCGATGAAGACGCTGCTGCGCGGCATGCTCGACCGCGAGATCGAGGTGCGACTGCGCCCGGGGTACTTCCCGTTCGTCGAGCCGGGCTTCGAGCTCGACGCGCGCTGCCCGTTCTGCAAGACCGGGTGCAGCGTGTGCAAGCGATCGACGTGGATCGAGCTCTTGCCCTGCGGCATGGTCCATCCGAACGTGCTGCGCGCCGGCGGGATCGATCCCGAGGCGTGGAGCGGCTTCGCGTTCGGCCTCGGGCTCTCGCGCCTCGTGATGCTGCGCCACGGCATCGACGACGTGCGCTCGCTGCTTTCCGGCGACCTGCGTTTCCTCGAGCAGTTCTGACGCGACATGCACATCTCCTACCGCTGGCTCGCACGGCACGTCGATCTCTCCGGCATCTCGCCGCAGCGCGTCGTCGAGGACTTGATGCTCTCGACGGCCGAGGTCGAGTCGCTCGAGCGCGTGCTCCCGCAGCTCTCCGACGTCGTCGTCGGACACGTGGTGAAGCGCGAGAAGCATCCCGACGCGGAGAAACTCTCGTACTGCCAAGTCGACGTCGGGGGGCCGGAGACGCTCGGCATCGTGTGCGGGGCGCCGAACGTCGCCGCCGGACAGCGCGTCGCCGTCGCGTTGATCGGCACGACGCTGCCGGGCGACGTCAAGATCAAGAAGTCGAAGATTCGCGGCGTCGAATCGTGCGGGATGATCTGCTCCGAGCGCGAGCTCGGCCTCGGCGACGAGCACTCGGGCATCTGGGTGCTGCCGCCGGACGCACCGGTCGGACGCACGGTCGCGGAAGCGCTCGACGCCCTGGACTGGGTCATCGAGATCGACAACAAGTCGCTGAC
>CAZQHA010000337.1:0-5136 GCA_964592795.1 uncultured Planctomycetaceae bacterium
GGGCTCAGCGCTTGGAGGTGCCCCTTCTGCACCTGGATGCCGAGCTCGTTGAGCACGCCGAGCGTCGTGTCGCTGGCGAGCCCCAGGTGGAGCGCCAGGCGCACGTTCGAGAGGTGCGCGAGCGCGACCTCGGTCGCCATCGCGCGCGCGGTGCGCAGGAGTCCGATCGAGCGGCTGACGCGATCGTGGAGCGCCGCGCGCTGCTGGCGCATCAGCGTGTCGCGCACGCGCCGCTCGAAGTCGATGATCCGCGGCACGAGCGCGCCGAGATCGCCGATCAGCTGCTCCTCGGTGCGGCCAAGCGTGATCTGGTTCGAGATCTGGTACAGGTCGCCCGCGGCGCGGCTGCCTTCGCCGTACATGCCGCGCACCGCGAGGCCGGTGCGCTGCACCGCCGTGAACACCTTCTCGAGCTCGGGTCGCACGAGCCCCAGCGCGGGCAGGTGCAGCATCGCCGACGCGCGCAGCCCCGTGCCGACGTTCGTCGGGCAGCCGGTCAGGTAGCCGAGGTTCTTCGTGAACGCGAGCGGTACACGCTTCTCGAGGAAGAGGTCGATGTCCTGCGCGCGCTCCCGCGCGGCGTCGAGCTGGAATCCCGGAGCGAGCGACTGCACGCGCACGTGGTCCTCCTCGTTGACCATGACCGCGAGCGTCTCGCTCGCGCCGAACGCGACGCCGCGCCCCGGCGCGACCACCTGACCGTCCTCGCTCGGCGCGAGATCGCGGCTGATCAGGTGCCGCTCGCGCAGCATGACGCGCAGCACGGGCGACGCTTGGGCCATCGGGACCCACAGGGTCTCGCCGTCGATCCGCGCCTCGACGAGGTGGGCTTGGAGCCGCTCGCAGAGCTCCTCCGCGCGCGGCGCCGGCAAGCGGGAGATGAACGGGTAATCGGCGAGGTTTCGAGCCAGTCGGACGCGGCACGAAACGACGACATCGGACTCCGGACCACCCGACGAGAGCCAGGTGCCGACGTGCGAGGCGAAACGATGGACGTCGAAAGGCAAGGCCGCCAAAGCCGCTCACTCCTGCGGCGAAGCGCCGCCGGCGGTCCCTTATAGCGCCCGGCCGCGGGCGACTGAAGGGCAGCGCCCCCTCGCGGTGCGGTCACGCGCGGCGGGAATCGATCGGTCGCGAGCGCCCCATCAAGCCGGAGAGCGTCCTGCGGTGTCCCTCGAGGTCGGCGAGGAGCTCGGCCTTGGCGACCCGGTGCGCGTCGAGATCGGCCGTCAGCTCGTCGACGACGCGCGCGTGCTCCGCTCGGTCGCGTGCGTGCGCCTCGCGCACGATCTCCAGCTCCCGGCGCAGGTTAGCGCAAGTCGCGCGATTGCCCTCTAGATCCGCGGTGAGGTCCGCGACGAACCGCTAGACGTCCGCGCGGTGACGCGCGTGCGCACAGTGCGAGAGCTCGAGCTCGCGCCGCAGGTTCGCGCAGGTGGCGCGATGTCCGGCGAGGTCGGCGTCGCGGTCGGCGACCACCCGCTCGAGCTCCGCGCGCACGATCTCCCATTCGCCTTTCGCGCGCTCGAAGTCGGCGAGCTCGAACGCGAGGCCGCAGATCCGTGAGACGGCTCCGGCAGGTGCGCGAGCGCGCTCGGGCGCACGCGCGCCGTTCATCGGCAACGGCGCACCTTGGAAGGCGGCGACGACGGCGTGGCGGTACACCGGCTCGCCGTGGTCGGACGCGTACAGGTTCTGGTTGTAGAAGCGGAAGAAGCGGCTCGCGATCCCGCGCAGCGGCGGCGTGTAGTCCATGTACAGCGACATGCACATCAGTCCCAGCCAACGCTCGAGGTTGCCGTGGCCGATGCTCGACACCTCCGCGCCCGCGCCTTGGAAGAACGTCTCGACGTCCGCGCGCACCGGCAGTCCCAGATGGCGGTGCTCCTCCAAGTACCGGTGCTCCACGCCCATCTTGTCCTTCAAGAACTGCTGCAGGAGCTTTTCCGCCTCCTCGACCTCGGCGCTTTGATACGGCCCCGCGAGGATCACGTAGCGGCGCGCGACCCGCGCGCACTCCGAGTAGAACGCTTCGCGCAGCTGCGGCGGAACGTGCTCGAGCGTGTCGAACGCCGCGATCACGTCGACGCTCTTGTCCTGATACGGCAGCCGGCTGCCGTCGCCGAGCACGAGACCCTGCTCCTTCGAAGGCTCCAGGTCGACGAGGTGCACCTGGTCCGACGGCAGGAACGCGCGCAGGAGCGCCGTGCGGCCGCCGACGTCGAGCACCGTCCAGCTCTTGCCGCGCGGCCGGACCTCCGAGATCAAGTCCGAGACGAATCGGTATCGCTGGTATTGGTCGAACGGGAGACTCGTCGGATCGTTCACGCGAGCGCCGCAGACGGGCGACGGCGCACCGACCTTGTCGGCACGCGCCGCAGCGCGCCTCAAGCCGGCGGCGGGCTCATTCCCAACGCACGCTTCACCTTGAGCCAGTTCCGGCGCAGGAGAGAGCGAACGGCGCGCCTCACCGCGTGCTTCCCGTGGATCAGATCGTCGCGATCCCGCTTGAGGTTCAAGACGGTCCGCCGGTGCCCGTCCAGGTCGGCCGCGAGGTCCGCGATGACCTTCTTCTGCTCGTCGTTCTCGCGCCGGATCTCCTCCAGGACGCGGTTGAACGCGACCAGCTCGAACGCGAGCTCGTTCATGCGCGCGACGGCTCCGGGCGGGGCGATCGGCGCCGCCAGACCCGCGGCCTTCGGCATCGGCGCACCGGCGAATGCGGCGACGACGGCGTGGCGATACACCGGCTCGCCGTGGTCGGATGCGTACAGGTTCTGGTTGTAGAACCGGAAGAAGCGGCTCGCGATCCCGCGCAGCGGCGGCGTGTAGTCCATGTACAGCGACATGCACATCAGTCCCAGCCAACGCTCGAGGTTGCCGTGGCCGATGCTCGACACCTCCGCGCCCGCGCCTTGGAAGAACGTCTCGACGTCCGCGCGCACCGGCAGTCCCAGATGGCGGTGCTCCTCCAAGTACCGGTGCTCCACGCCCATCTTGTCCTTCAAGAACTGCTGCAGGAGCTTTTCCGCCTCCTCGACCTCGGCGCTTTGATACGGCCCCGCGAGGATCACGTAGCGGCGCGCGACCCGCGCGCACTCCGAGTAGAACGCTTCGCGCAGCTGCGGCGGAACGTGCTCGAGCGTGTCGAACGCCGCGATCACGTCGACGCTCTTGTCCTGATACGGCAGCCGGCTGCCGTCGCCGAGCACGAGACCCTGCTCCTTCGAAGGCTCCAGGTCGACGAGGTGCACCTGGTCCGACGGCAGGAACGCGCGCAGGAGCGCCGTGCGGCCGCCGACGTCGAGCACCGTCCAGCTCTTGCCGCGCGGCCGGACCTCCGAAAGCAGGTCCGACACCAAGCGGTACCGCTGGTACTGATCGAACGGCAGCGCGAGCACGTCGATCACGATGGCGACTCCTCGATCGTCGGCGCGCTCGCGCCCGGCGGACGCCGCGTGAGCTTCCACTTCGACGGCAAGTACAACATGCCGTGCTGGAAGCGCCGCGCGTCGATGACCTCGAACGTGACCGCGTGCTCGCGGTGGTCGATCGCGGTCGGCGCGGGCTTGCTGTGATCGTAGATGTACGTCGTGAGGTAGTACTGGCCGTGCAGGAGCGGCATCTCGGCGAAGCTCATCTCGAACTCGCCCTCCTCGCCGGCCGCGACCTCGTCGATCAGGATCGGGCTCTCGCGCCAGTGGTGATTCGAGCCGCTGATGTACGTGCCGTCGGAGCGGTAGATCGCGAGGCCGAAGACGGGTTGGCGCACGCTCTTCGTCGCGCGGTAGCGGATGCGCACGGTGAACGGCTCGCGCGTCTGGAAGACGAGGCTCGATTGGCCCTTGCCGTCGAGCATCGCCACGTCGAGCGCCTCGATCTCGCCCGTTCCCCAGCGCGGGTACGTGCTCGCACCGCGGTTCAGCATCGAGAGGCGCTCGTTGCCGCGCGAGTGCGCGCGCTTCAAGTACTCGTCGGCGACCTTCTCGGCCGAGCCCTGCTCGAGCACCTCGCCCTTGTCCATGAGCACGACCCACTGGCACATGCTCTTCACGGCGCCGAGGTCGTGAGAGACGAAGATCGTCGTCTTGCCCTGCTCGCGGAACTCGTTGAGGCGGTTGATGCACTTCCCGCGGAAGTGCTCGTCCCCTACGGAGAGCGCTTCGTCGATCATCAGGATCTCCGGATCGACGTTGGCGGCGACCGCGAAGCCCAATCGAACGAACATGCCCGAGCTGTACGTCTTCACCGGGCGGTCGATGAATTCGCCGAGCTCCGAGAACTCGACGATCTTGTCGTAGCGCGCGGTGATCTCGTCTTCGGTCATGCCGAGGATCGAGCAGTTCAAGTAGATGTTCTCACGGCCGGAGAACTCGGGGTGGAAGCCGGCGCCGAGCTCGAGCAGCGACGCGATGCGGCCGTTGACGCGCACTTCGCCCGTCGTCGGCTGCGTGATGCCGGTGAGCAGCTTGAGCAACGTCGATTTGCCCGCGCCATTCTCTCCGATGATGCCGACCGTGCTCCCCCGCGCGACGTCGAGGTACACGTTGCGCACGGCCCAGAACTCGCGGTGCAGCTTCTTCTTCGGCCAAAACGCCTCGATCAGCTGATGCACCGGCTTCTCGTACAGCGGGTACATCTTGCCGAGATCCTTGGCGAGGATCGCGCTCGTCGAAGCTTGCGCTTCGAGGACCGGCTTCGCGGCACTCTTCGCAGTGACGCTCACAAGAGATCCGGGAAGCGCGGTTTCTGCGCTTGGAAGAACTTCATGCCGAGGAAGAGCGTCAGCAGCGCGGCGCCCGCGAACGCGGCCAAGTACTCGGGTCGCGGCCACGATGCGTACAGGAGCACGTCGCGGTAGCTCTCGATCATCCAATGCACGGGATTGATGTCGAGGACCCACGAGAACTTCGTCTTCTCGACCAGCGCGGCCGGATACACGATCGGCGTCCCGAACATCCACACGGTCAGGATCACGCCGATGACGTGGTGAGTGTCCCGCAAGATCAGGTTGAAAGCCGCGAGGAAGCACCCCACGCCGAGCATGAACACGGCCTGCGTGAGCACGAGCAGTGGCAAGCAAACGATGGACGGCCCGATGCCCAGCGGCCCGACCGCGACGGTCACGGTCCACTA
>CAZQHA010000338.1:0-5120 GCA_964592795.1 uncultured Planctomycetaceae bacterium
GCGCCGATCGGCTGTGCGTTCCGGGGGTGAAGCTGATGGCCGACGGCGCCCTCGGCTCGCGCGGCGCGGCGCTTTTCGACGACTACAGCGACGCTGCGGGCGAGCGCGGGCTCTTGATCTTGACCGAGGCCGAGCTCGGCGCGCGGCTCGCGCTGATCGCGAAGAAGGGGATGCAGCCGGCCGTGCACGCGATCGGCGACCGCGCCAACAACCTCGTCCTCGACCTCTTCGCCAAGCTCGACGCGTCGCACCCGAGCTTCAAGAATGCGCGGCCGCGCATCGAGCACGCGCAAGTGGTCGCGCCCAAGGACTGGCCGCGCTTCCCGGACCTCAAGGTCGTGCCCTCGATGCAGCCCGTGCACGCGATCTCGGACATGGCCTGGGCGGTTTCGCGACTCGGTGAGGCGCGCACGCGCGGCGCGTACGCATGGCGCGCGCTCGCGCCGGAGCTCGGCAAGCTGGCCTTCGGCAGCGATTTCCCGGTCGAAAGCCCGAATCCTTTGCTCGGGCTCTACGCGGCGCGCACGCGGCAGAACGAAGAGGCGATGCCCAAGGAGGGGTTCATGCCCGAGCAACGGCTCGACGGGCGCGCGGCGCTCGCGGGGTTCACGAGCGGCGCGGCCTTCGCGTGCTTCCAGGACGATCGCCGCGGGCGCCTCAAGGTCGGCTATTTCGCCGACCTCAGCGTGTTCAACTGCGACCCGGTGACGTGTGATCCGGCGCAGCTGCTCAAGGCGCAGGCGCTGATGACCGTGATCGACGGCGAGGTCGTCTACAAGATCCGCGGTCACTGACGTCCATGGTCCAGATCGAAGTTCGATACGAAGGCGGCCTGCACTGCACGGCGGTGCACGGTCCGTCGGGGGCGACGCTCGCGACCGACGCGCCCGCCGACAACCACGGGCGCGGCGAATCGTTCTCGCCGACCGACCTCTTGGCGACGTCGTTCGCGACGTGCGTGCTCACGACGATGGGCATCGTCGCGGAGCGCCACGGTTGGGACATGGGGGGAGCGAGCGCGACCGTGGTGAAGTCGATGGTCGCCGACCCGCGGAGACGCGTCGGCAAGCTGACGTTGACGGTCCGCGTTCCGCGCATCAGCGACCCGCGGCAGAAGGACGCGCTCCAACGCGCCGCCGCGACGTGTCCCGTGCACGAGAGCTTGAACGATGCGGTCGAGCGCCCCGTCGTGTTCGAGTGGGGGCCCGCGGCCGTTCCGAGTTAGTCGTGCTCGAGGCTCGACACGTCGCGTTCGAGTATCCCGGACCGCTGCGAGCGCTGGACGGGGTCGATCTGCGGCTCGCGCGCGGCGAGATCGCCGTCGTGATCGGCCCGAACGGGTCCGGCAAGAGCACGCTGCTCAAGGTGCTCGCGGGCCTCTTCGCGCCGAGCGCGGGCGACGTGCTGCTCGAGGGTCGTCCGATCGGGTCGTACGCGCCGCGCGAGCGTGCGCGCGTCGTCGCGGTCGTGCCGCAATACCTACCCGCGCTGCCGGAGGTGCGGGTCGACGACTTCGTCGCCAGCGGACGGTACGCGCACGTGAGCCGCTTCGCATCGATCGGCGCCGCGGACCGGTCGATCGTGCGGCAGGCCCTCGAGCAGTGCGACGCCGCCGACCTCGGCGACCGAGGCCTCGCCGAGCTCTCTGGCGGGCAGCGCCAGCGCGTCTTGGTCGCGCGCGCGATCGCGCAGGAGGCGCGCATCCTGCTCGTCGACGAGCCGACGAGCGCGCTCGACCCCGAGCACCAGATCCGCGTGCTCGATCTGCTCGCGCGCCTGGCCACCGGCGATCGAGCCGCGATGCTCGTGATGCACGACTTGAACCTGGCCAGCCAGTACGCGACGCGGATCGTCCTGCTCGATCAGGGACGCGTGGTCGCCGACGGCGCCGTGGAGCGCGTGCTCGCGCGCGAGGTGCTCGAGCCCGTGTACGGCGCTCATCTCTACTACGGACGCGCACGAGAGACCGGCCGGCCGTTCGTGCTGCCCTGGTCCGATCGCGGCGGCGCGCGCAACGGATCGAAGGAGGGCGAGCGATGAGCGACTCTTCGACGCGGGTCACCGCGGCTCACTTCGAATACATCGCCGCGCGCACGCGCGGCGACGACGCGTTCCTCCTGCGGTTGAAGGAAGCCGCTCTCGTCGAAGGGATCCCGGCGATCTGGATCGCGACCGAGCAGGCCAGCTTCATGCAGATCCTGCTGCGGCTCGCACGCGCGCGCGACGTGATCGAGGTCGGCACGCTGGCCGGCTACGCGGCGATCGCGATGGCGCGCGCGCTGCCCGCCGAAGGACGCGTGCGGACGATCGAGGTCTCGCCGAAGCACGCGGCGTTCGCGCGCGCTTGGATCGCGCGCTCCGATGTGGCGGACAAGGTCGAAGTGCTCGAAGGCGACGCGCGCGGCGTGCTCGAGACGATGCGCGACGCGTCGGCGGACGCGATGTTCCTGGACGCGGACAAGTCGAGCTATCCGATCTACCTCGCGCAAAGCCTGCGCATCCTGCGGCCGGGCGGACTCGTGATGGTCGACAACGCGTTCGCGTTCGGCCAGCTCTTGGACGAGCGCCCCACGGACCGCGACGTCGCGGCGGTGCGCGCGTTCAACGACCGGATGGCCGCGACGCAGGGGCTCGACAGCGTCATCGTGCCGATCGGCGACGGCCTGTGGGTCGGGGTGAAGCGCGAGCGGGCTACCGGCTGAGCACGAAGTCCGCGAGCGCCTCGAGCTGCGCGTCGGGCTGCGTGTCGTACTTCGGCATCATCATCGAGTACTTCTTCTTCTGCTCGGCGAGGCGCGGGTCCCGCGCGGCGTACTCCGTCGGATTCTTGAAGTACGCGACCAGCGACGGCTTCTCCCAGTTCGCCTTCGCGCCCGAGAGCGACGGCCCGAGCGCAGTGCCTTCGCCGGCGCCGCCGTGACACATCGCGCAGCCGAGCGAGGAGTAGACGACTTCGCCGCGCGGCGCGGACTTCTCTGCGGACGGCTTGCCGCAGCTCGCAATGCAAGAGAGCGCGAGGCTGACGAGGAAGGGGACGCGGGGTAGCGACATATCTTTGATCGTAGCGAGTGCGGAAAGATCCTCATCGATACCGATGCCTGGAATCATCGCGAGTCGAACGCTTCATGAGTCTGGAGGGGACTGCTGGCTCGCATCGGCCCGTCTCGGGAGTCGAATCAAGACGTCCTCGCGTCGCCGCGGGGACGCGCTCCAGTGGGTCAAAAGTATCCCCAACTTGCGCCAACGATGGGACGGCCAACCAATGCGCAATTGACGTAGAGGCGCTCCGCTCTAGACTGTTCGGAAGAGAAGGGGGGGAAGCAAGTGGGTGTTCCAATCTGCGGCCCTCTCCATGCAATCCACACAGCAGGGAGATGCTCCATGAATTCCAAGCGCTTGTTCGCGGCCGGTCTCGTGATCGCCGCGGCAGTAATCGCCGTTCCCGCGGTCGCAATTGTCTTTGGTGAGGTCCGTCACGAGGCGTCGGCCGGAATTCCGCCGTTGCCTCCCGAGCCGCAAGAGCCCACACAACAGCGCTTGATCGTCGAGGCGCTCGTCCGCATCAATCCCGACGGCGAAGCGCGCTTCATCGGTAGTCTCGGAATCGTGCGGCACCGCGTGCAATCCATCACGGGGCTCACGCCCGCGCAGCTCACGGGAACGGCGCTGGACGTCAGCATCGATCGCGGGGCGACCAACATCGGGACGTTCCGCGCGCTGTTCGAAGGTTTCCTGCCGGACGACGACGGATTCTTCCAAAATCAGAACGGGATCAACCGACAGTTCGCGAGCTGGGAAGTGCTTCGCCGCAGCGAGAACGGCCTCCTCGTGGTCAATGCAGGCACGGGCACGGTCAACGAGAGCGTCCCCGGGCACCCGGACATCCCGAACGTCCTGACCGGCGACACGGCGACGTTCACGCTCGTTCGGTTCGCGGGAACGCCGCAAGAAGTCGCCCTCGGCAGCGCCACGGTGACTTTCGATTGACACGTTGACCGCGGCCGCGGCAGGCGTCGGCCGCCGGTGACGGAATCCAAGGGCGCGATGGAGTCGGACTCCATCGCGCTTTCCATGGCGCCCCCGGAGCGGGACGTGGCGCACCGGCCGAGCACGCGACCCGCCCTCACCCTCCGGCCGGTGGTCGCCTTGCCATCGCCCGATCCCGTGTGCTCTTCTAAGGAGCCGTCCGCGTCCGTCGAACGCGGACGATCACTCCTCCATGAGCCCGGGGAAAGACCGCTCCAAGACCGACGCGGAGAGCTTCGATTCGAGGCTCGGCCGCCTCGAGTCCATCGTCGGCGAGCTCGAGAGCGGCGGCGTGCCGCTCGAGACCGCGATCGAGCGGTACGAAGAGGGAATCGAGCTCCTGCGCGCGTGTCGCGCGACGCTCGACGGATACAAGAAGCGTGTGGAGGAGCTCTCGGCCGGCGCCGACGGAGGCCTCGCGCCGTACGCATCCGATCCCGACGCCGGCGCCGACTCGTGAGCCAGAAGATCGAGTCGAAGTCTCGCCTCGACGCGTGGCTCGCCGAATCGCGCGCCTGGATCGAAGCCGAGATCGATCGGCACCTCCCGCCGCCGGGGTCCCTGCCGGCGCAGCTCGACGAGGCGATGCGCTACGCGCTCTTCGGCGGCGGCAAGCGCCTGCGGCCGGCGGTCGTGCGCTTGCTCGCGACGCACTTTGGAGGAACGGACCGCGACGCCGTGCTGCCCGCGGTGGCGATCGAGCTCGTGCACACCTACAGCCTCGTCCACGACGACCTCCCGTGCATGGACGACGACGATCTGCGCCGCGGACGTCCGACGTGTCACCGCGTGTTCGGCGAGGCGCTCGCCGTGCTCGCGGGCGACGCGCTGCTCACGCACGCGTTCGAGCTCTTGGCGCGGTCGGCGCAGCGCACGGCGCAGATGGTCCTCGCGCTCGCGCGCGGCGCGGGCCCCACCGGGATGGTCGGCGGACAAGCGATCGATCTGTCGACGGGACCCGACGTCCTGACGCGCGCGCGCGTCGAGGAGATCCACGCGAAGAAGACGGCGGCGCTCCTGGCCGAGGCCCCGGAGCTCGTCGCCCACGCCGCCGGCGCGAGCGACGCGGACGTGCGGCGCGCCCATGCGTACGG
>CAZQHA010000339.1:0-5049 GCA_964592795.1 uncultured Planctomycetaceae bacterium
CGGTGTACCAGACGTATAAAAACCCGTTGGAGCCGTAGTCCGGGTGGAAGGCCATCCCGAGCAGGCCGCGCTCGGAAGCGACGCTGTTGACGAGCGGGTCGATGTTCAAGAACGGCGTGCCCAGCGTGGATCCGCCGGTGAAGATCTTGATGATCCCCGCCTTCTCCATGACGAAGAGCCGCGCGGTGTCACCGGGCGGCGCGCAGACGAAGAGCGGCTGCGCGAAGCCATTCTCGACGAGCGTCAGCTTGACGGTCTGAGCGGAGGCATCCTGAGTGAGCGCGAACGCGCACGCTACGGCTGTGAGTGTGCTGGTGAGGAGGTTCCGACGCATCGGCGTAGCCTTTGAGCTGGGGCCTTTGAGCTGGGGATGGTGAGGAAACGACAGTGCCTGCGACTCGGCTCGAGAGTCTGCCTTCGGTCGAGAAAAACCCGCATACAATGATCAACGCGGCTTCCAAGATTGTCAAGGCAGTCTGCCGCTCCTGAGGACGTAATCGCGGGAGTCGAGGTTCCCAGGGCGCGACAAGTAGGGAGTGTACGGACGCAAGCGACGCTCGCGATCCGGTGTGCCGGGAAAACGCTTCCGGAAAACCACGGAGCGCTTGGCTCACATGCGTCGAGCCTGGAACTTCGGAATCAACCTGGGCTTGTCTCCCATGGCCGCCTCGTAACCGGGGATGGCGTTCAGCAGGGACTCCTCGGCACGGATGCGACGCACGAGAACGAGCGTGTGGAACACGTTCAGGAGGAACCATGATCGCCACGCGCCGACGGCGAGCGGAATCGAGCTGAACTCGATCAGCACCGCGAGGTAGTTCGGATGCCGAATCCACCGGTACGGTCCCCGCGCGACGAAGCCCAGCGCCGGATCCACGAGCGCCCGCGCGTTCCATGCGCGGCCGAGCGTGTGCAGGGCCCAGTAACGGAGCGCTTGAGCGCACCCGAACGCGACGAGGCACGACCAGAAGATCCAGCGCGTCGGTGCGTCGGCGCGTCGCAGGACGAAGAACTCGAACGCGGGGAACACGACGAGCGCGATGTGAGCGCTGACCATCGCGATCCAGTCGAGCGCGCTTCCCGCGACGCGCGCGTGTTCGCGTCGCTCGCCCGTGTGGATGTTTCGGTGCGACCAGAAGAGCTCGACGATGCGCTGGACGGCGACGAACGCGAGCCATCCCGCGTACACACTGGCGAGGTCGTTCACGGCGAAACGTCGGGTTTTCGAACGACGCCGATGCGCCGACTGCGATGCGCTCCGCGCGTCACTTCTTCTTGAAGAGGCCGCCCACGTCCTGCAGCGACTTCTGGGCGTCTTCGAGCCCGGTGCCGAGGTCCTTGAGGAGGCCTTCGGTGGACTCGCCGAGAATCTTCTCGATACCTTGCAGCTGCCCGCCGAGGTCCTTCAGCAGGTCCTCGGGAAAGACGCCCTGGCCGGCCTTGAGCGAGCTCTCGAGCAATGCGTTGATCACCGAGCGCGTCAGCTTCGCGACGATCTCCGCGGTGCTGCCGCTCGAATCGAAATCGGAGATCACGATCTCGGGGACCTGGACTTCGAACGACCTCGCCGCGCCGAGCGCCTCGATGTGGAGCGCGGTCTCGACGTCGCGGATCACGAGGCGATCGATCTTCAGGCTGCGCGGTTCACCCGCAGCCTCGGGCTGCGACCCGCCGCCGCCCGAGGAGAGCTTCTCCACGTGGTCGAGGATCGCCCCGTAGTTCGTCTTCCCACCCGTGCGCTCGAGGTTGACGGCGACCCCGTCGAGCACGAACTCGCGCACGTGGATCGAGTCCGAGAGGATGGTTCCGTTCTCCCACGCGGCGCGCGTGCTGCGAAGGCTGACGAACGGTTCCGGCCGGAAGCCGGGCGGGTTGGCGATCGAGAGATCGTCGATCGCGAGCGACCCCGCGAACGGGCTCGCGTCGACGCCGCCGACCCTCGCCTCGACGCCGGTCGCGTATGTCGCGCCCTTTTCGATCGACGTCGACACGAGACTGTCGAAGAAGAGGAAGGCTCCCGTTCCGAGCACGAGGAGCAGGGCGATGACGACGAGGCCGCCGCGGATGAGCCACTTCACGGCGGAAGCATAGGCCTCCGCCGCCGAACGTGACAAGCGCGCGACTACGGGCAGAAGTCGACGTGCACGGCGTTCGTGATGCCGTACTGGGTTCCCGGACCCGGACCCGGATCGACGACTTGGGCCTGCGCCTGGCCGATTCCGCGGAAGAACACTTGGTAGTTCTGCGCCGTGCCGACCATTCCCAGCGAAACCGGGATCGGAATCGAGGCCTCGCCGTAGATGTCGAACACGAACCGCTTCACGACCGCCGGCGAGCCGCCCAGCAGCAACGTTCCTCCGCCGAACGGCGTGCTCGCGGACACCGGGCTCGAGCAGACGTAGCCCATGCGCCGCGGCAGGCAGTTCTCGAGCTCCAGCTTGAAATTGTTGATCGAGAGGCTCGGCGTGCCGCTCCAACCCAGGCTCGGCACGTCGCCGTTCGGGAGCGGCTTCGCGGTCCCGTACGCGATCGGCGGGAGGCACGTGTCGGACGCGACGAGCACCGTGGTGTTCGCCTTGAGCACCGGCGCGCTCTTTCCGTGCGCGACCCACTGGTTGTACGCCACGAGACCGGCGCCGTTCGTCGTGTTCTCGTCACGCAGGAACTCGATGTACTCGCGCGAAGTCGTCTGGTGGTAGAGAGCCACTTCCGCGCGCGTAGCCGTCGGCGGGATCGCGAAGCTCGTGTCGTCCCAGTACTGCTCTTCCGCGTACGTCGCGCCGACCGGCTTCGACTGGATCGCTTCGAAGGCGGCGTTCGTGAAGCCGCGCGGCGGGATGCGGTTGTCCTTGTAGATCTCGTTGTTCAGCACGAAGTGGAACGTCGGGCCGACAGCAAGCCCGGTCAGAGCCGCCTGCGCCGCATCGACGCCGAGCTCCTGCTCGTAGACCTTCGTGTCGCCGGTGGTCAACGTCGCCGTCGCCGTGTTGTACGCGCCGCGCTCGGCGATGAGCACGTTCGACGCGTCGTAGAACTGGACGTTGATCCACATGCGCCGGCCTTCGCCGTAGCCGGTCGGCAGCTTGTGACCGGTCTGATTGACGACGCGCACCACGAGGTTCGATCCGGCCGCCGCGGCCTCGAGGTCGACCGCGTTCTGGTGCATGTACAGGTTGCGCGCGTGCGCCGCGGCGACCGACGCGTTCGTCAAGCCGGTCTCGCTGTCGGGGTAGAGGCTCCTGACCGCGTTCAGGACCCAGCTGTTCGTGCCGTTGAAGTCGTGCAGCGGCAGATCCGGACGCACGGCGCCGCCGAGCACCGGCTGACACGCGGTGCCGGTCGTCTTCGGCATGTGACAGTCCTGGCACGAGCTGACCGCGGTGATGTTGCCGCCGAAGCGTCCACCCATCTCGATCGGCGCTTCCGCGAACGCGCTCTCGTTCCATTCGCTGTACGTGCGCTCGATCGGAAACTCGTCGAACTTGTCCTGCGTCGGGTGCTCGGCGTTCAGCGTGTTGAGCGCGTACGAACCGTCGAGCTGCCGCGTGTACGCGGGATTGCTCACGTCGTGGCACGTCGCGCACAGAAGCGACTCACGGTGATAGGGTGATTCGCGCCAAGCGTGGTACGAGAACGTCACGCCGAGGTCGTACGGCCCGCGGCGCTTGTCGTCGGGATCGACGATGTACTGCCCGTTCCCATTGTTGACCGGCAGATTGGTGAGCGCATTCAGGATCGCGACGTCGTCCATCGGGTTCTCGCTCGCGTACACCGGGTCGACGAGCCGGTGGCACAGGTGGCACGTCACGCCGTCGAGGTCGCCCATCATCGGATCGAGCGCCGATCCGTCCGTCGGAGTGCTCCGGCCGTCCAGCCACGCACCGGCGGTGTGGCAGCGCAAGCACAGATCGCCGCTGAAGCTCGCGTCCTGCTCGGCGATCGCGAGCGCGGCGTAGAAGATCGGGTCGCGGCCCGCCTGCGCCATCATGCTCGCGGACCAGCGCGTGTACGGCTCCTGATTCGGATCGTAGTTGCCGTGGCAGGGCGCGCAGTTCGGCGAATCGAGGATCGAGTCGTTGAGGCCGAGCGGCTGCGTCCCGGGCTGGTTGTAATCGGTGAGCGTCGTCGCCAGCGGGAGGCTCGCGAGAGCTGCGGCGAGGCTGACGCCCCCGGTGACGATGACGGCGACGACGGACGGGCGAATCAGTCTCGACATGAGATGAGCACGCGCTTTCCGAGAACGAGGGGTTCGGATGTCATCGCCGAGGGCCTCCGCGCGGTCGTGAGGCGTTCTTGGCGCGATGCTCCGATCCGAATCCTCCCCTGAGATTCCACGACCGTCAAGGAACGCGGAATCCGCGGGACGGAGGCGTGTGAAGGAATCGCACGTCGGGTGGAAACCGCGGCGCGCGGGCTCGGTCCGGATGCGGCCCGCGCAGCGCCTCCGGCGCCGAAGTCGCGGAGCGTGGGACCGGCATTCCGGGGCCCGCATCCAGCCCATTCCCCAGAGGAGAGTTCGTCATGATTCATCCGCAGAAAACTTTGACGGTCGCTGGTGCGACCATGTTCCTTGCGACCCTGAGCTCCGCCGCGCCGCTCCGGCCGCCTCACGTACAGGACTTCCAGTCCACGAGCGTGGGATTGACGCTGCTCGAGTCGGGCATGCTCGCCGCCCAAGGGCCCCAGTCGCAGGCCGGCTTCGTGATCATCACGGAGTTCATGAAGGATCCGACCGCCGTGGCCGACACCAAGGGCGAATGGATCGAGGTCTACAACGCGGCGCCGTGGAGGGTGAATCTCGAGGGCTGCATCCTCACCGATGACAGCGGATCGCAGCACGTGATCTCGACCGGCGGCGCGGGGCTTCGATTCATGCCCGGGCGATACTTGGTCCTCGGGAACAACGCCGACGTCAACACCAATGGCGGCGTGCAAGTCGATTACGCCTACAGCGGATTCGGTCTCGGCAATGCCGCGGATCAGATCATCTTGTCGAGACCGAACGGCAGCGTGCTCGACCGCGTCGACTACGACGACGGAGTGACGTGG
>CAZQHA010000340.1:0-5049 GCA_964592795.1 uncultured Planctomycetaceae bacterium
CGGTGTCGGACGCGACGGTCGCCCAAAGATTGAAGATGCCGCCGCCGCCGTACTTTCGATCGTTGAAGAGGAAGATCAGCGTGTCGTACGGCGCTTGCGCCGCCGTTTCCCGCAGCGTGCGATTGGCGTACGTCAGCACGTAGCGGTCGCTGTCGAACGCGTTGAACGAGAGCGCGAACGGCGAGTCGCGCCAGACGCCCTTGCGCGGATTGGAGATGCCCGACTCTGCCGCCGCGACGAACAAGGCGCGCGCGTTGAAGTCGCCTTTGCGTGCGCGGAACGGCTCGGTGTCGAACAGCACCCCGGTGAGGCGCGTCACGTCGCGCACGAACTTGTCGCGCTCGGCGGCGCGGTAGCCGTCGGCGACGACGAGCAGGTCGACCTTCTTCGCCGCCGGTCCGTTCTCGAATAGCGGGATCACCTCGCCGCGCGGCGTGATCGCGGAGCGGTCGACGAAGCGGCTCTGCGGCTCGACGATCGTCGAGTAGAGCTCGCGGAAGCTGCCGTCGGCGGCGCGCTTCTTCAGCACGAGCTGCACGGGACGGCGCGGCTCGGGGAAGCGCTGGGACTCGTGGAACGTACGCCACATGAGCTTCGCTTCGCCGGTCGTCTCCCACTCGCCGTAGATGCTCGCGAACCCGCGCGACCAGATCGCCTGGTTCGTCGCGCGATCGATGACGACGAACTGGTACTTGCCGAGGTTCGTATCGTCGAGGAGGTGGACGCGGCTACCGGGCCACTCGCCTTCGACGCGCAGCGCGTCGAGGCTGATGTGATCCTCCGACGCGGTGCCGGAGTGGTGGTAGTCGAAGCGCAGCGAACGGCCGGTGAAAAACGTGTCGAAGTCTCCGCGCGGCTTCGGCGCGAGGACGAGCGCGAAAATTGCGAGAAGGATCATCGGAGCAGCCTAGCAGTCACCGCTCGGCCCAGTACACCCCGCCGAGCACCAGCAGGCCGCCCAGCGCCGTGTACACGCCGAAGCTCTCGCCGAGCTGCGGCACCGCGAGCACCGTCGTCGCCACGGGCTCCAGATAGAGGAAGACGCCCGCCTTCGCCGCGCCGATCTTCGCGACGCCGAACTGCCAGAACCACTGCGCGAGCGTGCCCAGGATCCCGAGGAAGAGGATCGAGAGCCACGCATCCAGCGGCAGGTGCGCGAGCTTCGACATCGGCGTGAGAAGCGCCATGTAACCGACGCCGACGACGAGCAGGGGCAGGAACACGACGAGCGTCACGCAGAGCGGCGCACGGCGCCGCGCCACGTCGCGCGTGACGATCGTGTAGATCGCCCACGTGAAAGCCGTCGACAGGATCAGCCAGTCGCCGACGTTCGCGAGCGACGCGACGTCGGACACGTCGCCGTTCGAGATGAGCAGCACGATGCCGAGCGTCGCGACCGCGATCCCGACGCGCGTCCTCGTGCTGACGCGCTCCTTCAGGAAGACCGCCGACAGGATCGCGATCGAGAGCGGCGAGAACGCGATGATCCAGCTCGTGTTCGTCGCCGACGTGTACCGCAGCGCGAACGGCTGGATCAGGAAGTGGTAGAGCAGGATCAGCCCGCCGACGAGGAGCGGCCGGACGTCCTCACGCGTGAACCCGCACGGCGCGCCTTGCGCGCGGACGATCGCGTAGAGGATCGGCAGCCCGATCCCGAAGCGCAGCCCGACGATCTCGTACGGATCGAAGTGCCGCGTCAGGATCTTGATCGCGACGAAGGTCCAGCCCCAGATGACGGCGCACGCGATCAGCAGAAGGCGCGGGCCGAACAAGCGCGCGGCGCGTTACGCCAAGCCTCGCTTCGAGGCGGGCGCCGGTTTCGCGGCCGGCGGCACGAGGAAGAAGCGGCCGATCTGCGCTCGGAAGCGCTTCTTGTCGGCGCGCTCCATCTGGTACGTGCCCTCCATCGTCCCCCACGGCGTGCGCAGCGGGCAGCCGCTCGTGTACTCGAACTTCTCGCCGGGCTGGATCTCGGGCTGCTTCCCGACCACGCCTTCGCCGCGCACTTCCTCGCGGTGGTTGTCGGCGTCGATGATGATCCAGTGGCGCGAGAGCAGCTTCGCCGGCTCGGTGCCTTCGTTCGAGATCGTGATGCGGTACGCGAAGATGTACTGCTTCTGATCGGGGTTCGAGTCCTTGGGCATGAACTGCGCCGCGGCCTGGATGCGGATGCCCTCGGTCACGGTGTCGGAGCTGGCGGGTCGCACGGTGAGCCTCTCGTCGTTCTCAGGATGCTTGTCCAAGGCGTTCCTTGTATTCCAGTGTCTCGGGATCGAGCCGCACGTTGTCGCCGACGTTCACGAGCAAGCCGACCTTGATCTTCACGCCGTTCTCGAGCACGGCGTCCTTCGTCCCCGAGCCCCCGCCCTTCATCGGCGGCGACGTGTCGACCACTTTGGCGACGACCGACTGCGGAAGCGAGATCGTGACGAGCTTGCCCTCGACGAGGAGCCCCTTGTACGTCTCCGTCTTCCACAGGAGCGCGTCTTCCACGGCCGCGGCCGGGCAGCGGTACTCCTCCCCTTCCGGCGTGTAGAACACCTCGTCGTTTCCGTCGCGGTAGGAGTGCGCGAGGTCGATGATCTCGGACTCGAGGACCTCGTACTTGCTGTCGCCGTGCTCCTTGAGCTCGGTGATCCGTCCGGTGAGGAGGTCCTTGAGCTTCATCTGCACGAACGTCCGGCGGTCGTTGCGCAGGATGTTCCAGTAGATGACCGTGCACACGCGGTTCTGGTGGTTCACCAGCCAGCCCTTGCGCAGGTCCATGGCGTTCGATTGCATCGGGGTCGTCCGTTCGCGTCTCGCGGGGAATTGGGCCGGTAGGATACGGTCCGCCTCGTGGACGTGAAAGCTCGTCGAACCCGTGAACGGCGTCGATTGCGACGTGGAACGATGTGATGCGGCACCTCGCGATGCATTTCCTTGTGTCTCTCGCCGCCGCCGCGGGGGGCGAGTTCACGGCGAAGGTGGAGGGCCAGCCGGTCGAGGTCCATTTCGCCGCGGAGGGGTTCGAAGCCGACGCCTCTCTCGTGCGCGGACGCACGATCGCCGGCGGTGGGCTCCAAGGCGGCGCGATGCTCACCGTCCTGTGCGAGGACAACCTCCCGTTCCTCTCGGGCGCGGACTGCCGCGAGCGCAAGAAGGGCGAGAGCGGCTTCGAGGCCTTCGCGGTCGGTGACGTCGCGGCGTGCAAGCTGAAGTCGAGCTTGCGCGAAGGCGTGACGATGACCGACTACTACGCTTGGCCGACGACACCGGATCATTTGTTCATCCTGCACGCGTCGGTGACGCAGACGAAGTCCGCGAAGGTGCGCTTCGACAAGAACGACTTCGAGAAGCTCGTGGCATCGTTCCGCGTCACCGGCGCGGCCGATCGCAGCGGGCTCATGTTCCCGAGCGAGGTCTACGCGTTCCGCGACGAGGCCGCACGGCACGCGGACGAGCAGCTGGCCTGGGTGACGAAGGAGTGCGCCGCGCGACCCGACGATTTCGCGGCGCACGGTTACCTGGGCATGCTGGGCCTGCAGCACGACGACCAGGATCTCGTGCGGCAGGGCTACGGCCGCTGCGCGGAGATCCTGTGGGCGCTGGCCGAACGGTCGCCGAAGCACGATCAGCTTCTGTTCCAGGCGCTCGACCGCGAGAGCGGCGCGTACTTCGCGCGCAAGAAGTACCGCGAGGCCCTCGCGGTCTGCCAGCGTCTCGGCGAGGCGAGCGCGAAGAGCACGCACGAGAAGGCACAGGCCTTCCTCGCGCAGGCGCACTACAACAGCGCGATCTGCCACGCGCAGACGGGCCAAGCGGGTCCCGCCATCGAAAGCCTGAAGAAAGCGATCGAGGTGCGGCCGGAGTTCAAGGACCGCGCCGCGCAGGACGAGCTCTTGAAGTCCTTGCGCACGAAGAAGGAGTTCAAGGCGCTGGTCGGCGCGTGAGCCGCGCGACTGGTCGTGCAAACGCGCGACCGCGCAAGCCGGTCGAGGGTAGGCTTTGGCGGCCCCTCCCCGGCTTGAATCCCCCACCCCAGCGGCTGGGAGCGGTCCCATTCCGTCCCTAGAACTGCGTCGATGGCTCCCATCCTGCACAGTGAGCTCTGCGCGAGCGGCCAGGGGATGGAGCTGAGCGCCGTGCGCACGCGCATGGACGCGGAGTACGCGCACGCCCTGCGCGAGAAGCTCCCCGTGCTCGTGCTGCGCGCGGACGCCGAAGGGCTCGAGCGCCTGTCGCCGTTTCCCGAGCGGCGCGCGCTGATCCTGCGGACGCTCGTCGAGGCGCTGGCGAGCCTTCCGCGCGGCGGCGAGCTGATCGCGTGCCGCGAGGATGCGGGCGTCCTCGTGCTCCTGCCCGGGACGCCGTTCGAGGCCGCGGATCTCTTGTGCCACCTGTGGATCGACGGCGCGAAGAAGCTCGCGCTCGCCGGCGAAGCGCATCCCGTGCGCGCCAGCCTGTGCATCGGAATCGCGGCCGCGCAGAGCGGGAGCCCGTATGCGCTGGAGACGCTGCGCCGCGTCGCGTGCGACGGGCTCGCGGTCGCGAGCCAGCGCGGCGGCGAGTGCTGCGTGCACAGCGAGCTGTACGACCTGCACCAGAAGAGCGTCGAGCGCGAGCGGCCGGATCTCGCGTCCGCGGCGCCGGCGCAAGTGCCGGCCGTGGTCGCGGCGGCGGCACCCGCGGCGCCGGCGACGGCATCGAAGGCGAAGCCGCCCAGCCCCGAGGAAATCGCGCGCGCGGCGATCGAGCGGATCCTCGCGAAGCACCGACCCGCGTCCGCCGCGCCGTTCGCGCCCGGCGACGCGCCGCCCGTCGAGCAAGCGCCGAGCGAGGACCGCGCGTTCGAGCTCGCTCCCGACGCGCTGAAGGAGATGCTCAGCGCGATCGACGAGCAGCACAAGAGCGAGGTCTCGCTGCTCGAGCGCCGCATCGCGAAGCTCTCGGGCGCGCTCGCGGAGACCGAGGACGAGCTCAAGCGGGCCAGGCTCGTGCGCGCGCACGAGCCCGGGCTCGCGTCCGCGTACCGCCGCGTGCAAGGGCTCGCGCTCGAGGAGGAGAACC
>CAZQHA010000341.1:0-5034 GCA_964592795.1 uncultured Planctomycetaceae bacterium
TTCGACCCCGGCGCGCTCTCCGACGGACCGCCCGAGCTTGCTCGCGAGCGGGACTTCGAGAGCACCCTGCGGCCGAAGACGTTCGACGAGTTCGTCGGGCAGGCGCGGGTCCTCGACAACCTGCGCGTCGCGATCCGCGCGGCGCGGGAGCGCGACGAGCCCCTCGACCACGTGCTGCTCTCCGGCCCGCCGGGCCTGGGCAAGACCAGCCTGGCGCGGATCCTGGCGCGCGAGCGCGGCGGCACCCTGTGCGCCACGAGCGGCCCCGCGCTCGAGCGCCCGCGCGACCTCGTCGGGATCCTGACGCAGCTGAAGCACGGAGACGTCCTGTTCGTCGACGAGATCCACCGCGTGCCCGCGCCGGTCGAGGAATACCTCTATTCCGCGATGGAGGACTTCACGGTCGACTTCACCCTCGACCAGGGTCCGCACGCACGCGTCCTGCCGCTCCCGCTCCAACCGTTCACGCTCGTCGGCGCGACGACGCGCGAGGGGCTGCTCTCCGCGCCGTTCCGCGGCCGGTTCGGGATCGCCGAGCGGCTCGCTCCGTACCCGGCGGAAGATCTCCAGAAGATCCTCGCGCGGTCGGCTTCGATCTTGTCGGTCGAGCTCTCGCGCGACGCCGCGCGACTCATCGCCGAGCGCAGCCGCGGCACGCCGCGCATCGCGAACCGGTTCCTGCGCCGCGCGCGCGACCTCGCGCAGGTTTCGGGCGAACGCGCGATCGATGCGACGCGCGCGGCGGACGCGCTCGCGCGGATCGGTGTCGACGAGAACGGGCTCGAAGAGCTCGACCGCCAGATCCTCGCGTGCCTCGCGAAGAACGTCGGCACGCCGATCGGGATCAAGACGATCGCGGCCGCGGTCGGCGAAGCCGAGGACACGATCGAGGAGGTGTTCGAGCCGCACCTCCTGCGCTCGGGCTTCGTGCAGAAGACCGCGCGCGGCCGGATGGTGACGCGCAGCGGCCTCGCGGCGATCGGCATCGATCCCGCTTCGATCCCGCGCGCGCCCGGCACGCTCTTCGAGCCGAGGAGAACCGCGGCGGCTACGGCTTCGAGGTGCGCGCGCGCTCGAGCGAGTGCTCGGCGCGGACGGGCGACTTCGCGACGCGGCGCGGCGACGTCGACACGCCCGCGTTCATGCCCGTCGGGACGCGCGGGACGGTGAAGGGCGTCCTGCCGCGCGATCTCGCCGCGGTGGGATCGACGATGATCCTCGCGAACACGTACCACCTCCACTTGCGACCGGGCGAGGACGTCGTCGCGCGACTGGGCGGACTCCACCGGTTGATGGGCTGGGACGGTCCCATCCTGACCGATTCGGGCGGCTACCAAGTGTTCAGCTTGAGCGACGTCACGCAGGTCGACGACGACGGCGTGACGATGCGCTCGGTCGTCGACGGATCGCTCGTGCGCTTCACGCCCGAGCGCGTCGTCGAGATCCAAGCCAAGCTCGGCGCGGACGTCGCGATGGCGTTCGATCACTGTCCGAGCGATCCGACGGACCGCGCCGCGGTCGCGGCCGCGTGCGAGCGCACGCGGCGCTGGCTCGAGCGCTGCGTGCGCGCGCACCGCGCGCGGGGCGGCGAGGACCGCGGCCAGGCGCTCTTCGCGATCGTGCAGGGCGGCGTCTTCGAGGACCTGCGCCGCGCGTCGGTCGAATCCGCGCTCGATCACGATCTCGTCGGCTACGCGATCGGCGGCGTGAGCGTCGGAGAGGAGCGCGAGCACATGCGCGCCGCGATCGACGCCAGCGCGCCGCTCCTGCCGCAGGACCGGCCGCGCTACTTGATGGGCGTCGGATTGCCGGAGGACTTCTTCGACGCGGTCGAGCGCGGCATCGACCTCTTCGATTGCGTCACGCCGACGCGACACGCGCGCAATCACAACGCGTTCACGAGCCTGGGCCGCGTCAACTTGCGCAACCAGTGCTGGCGCGAGGATCCCTCGCCGCTCGATCCGAGCTGCGACTGCACGGCGTGCACGCAGTTCAGCAAGGGCGTGCTGCGCCACCTGTGCACGAGCCAGGAGATGCTCGGGCCGATGCTGCTGACGCTGCACAACCTGCGCTTCTTCCACGCGCTCTTCGCGAGGATGCGCGGTGCGATCGAGTCGGACCGGTGGAGCGCGCTGCGCGCGTCCATCCTGGCGCCGATGACGGTCAAGCTGCCGCTCGAGTGACGCGCCGCCTCAGCGAGCTTTCTCGCACAGGAGCAGCATCTTCTCGCTGAAGAGCGGCGCGAGCCACACGCGGCGCCGCAAGACGAGCCCCGCCGCGGCCAGGTCCGCGTCGATCTCGCGCAAGCTGTAGCGCGGCGACGGCGGACGCCTCCGCGCGAGCCACGCGCGGAGGCGCTTCGTGTGCGTGGTCACGCAGTACTTGTGCCGGACGTCGATCACGAGCCAGCGCCGGGACACGCGCGCCATCTCCGCGAGAAGCGCCGGGCGCAGCGCCCGCGGAACGTGGAACAGGAACCGGATCGAGATCACGACGTCGAACGCGTCGTCGCGGAACGGCAAGTGCGCGACGTCGCACTGCACGCCGCCCCGGAACCTGCCCGGCGCGCGCGACGCGCTCTCCGCCACGCGCGCGGCGGCGCCGAGCATCGCGAGCGAGAGGTCCGCGTTGACGAGCGGCGCGCCCGCGTCGAGCAGCTCGCGAGTGAATCGTCCGTTGCCGCACGGCAGGTCGAGCACGGCGCCGGCGCTCGCGAGATCGCCCCCGACGAGCGATCGGATCCGCTTCCACTTGCGAGCGGTCGCCCCCTTCTGGTGCGCGCCGTGAAAACGGCGCGCGTCGTACTCCGCGACGACGCGCGGGTCCTGGTAGTGGGCTTGCTTGGCCGCCCAGCGCGTTCGCTCGCCGTCCATCCGCGCCTCGGCCGGCTCACTGCCGCCGCTTGTAGTCCGGACACACGAGCGCGTTCGGCCGCTCGGGACGCGAGCACGCGTTCCCGTAGTCCCACTTGCACGAATCGCACAAGTAGCGCTTGGACTTCATCGCGAAGATCCGGCGCACTCCCTCCATCACCCGCCGCCACAGGGGGAGCCGCTGTCCGTGGTCGCGCGCGCGGCGTGTCATCGCTTCGAAACGGATCGCGCACGCCGCCCGCGTGCGCTAGCGGCCCGAGATGACCTCGATCCGCGTCGCGTCGAACTTCATGGGATCGCCCGCGCCGCCGTCCTGCGCGACCGCTCCGCGCAGCGTGACGCCCATCAAGCCGACTTCGAAGCTCTCGAACGCCGAGAGGTCGTAGCGCCCGCTCGTGCACACGACTTCCGCGACCGTCTTGCCGCCCCAGCGGACGACGTAGCGCGGCGGCATGTCCGGCCGCTGCTCGCGCTCGAGCCAACCGCGCGCTTGGAAACGGCCCCAGTTCGGATCCTGGCTGACGCTCGCCTCGCGCAGCCGCGCGTCGGCCTTCGCGAGCTCGGCTTGCCGCTTGCTCTCCGCGCCTTCGGCTTCGGCGCGGATTCTCAGGATCTCCTGCCGCGCGGCGATCTCCTCGAGACGCAGCCGCGCCGTGTCGGCCGCAGCGCCCTTCGGCGACTCCTCGAGCACGCGCTCGTACGCGGCGCGAGCGGCGGAGTAGTCGGGCTTCGCGGACGCCTTGGCTTCCGCCAAACGCTTGTCGGCTTCCTCGAGCGCCTTCTGTGCGGCGGCGGGCGAGCCCGTCGAAGCGCTTGTAGGCGCGGCCGAGGATGCCGCGGCCGAACCGCCCGCGGCGGCGGCGGGCGCACCGAGAAGCGCCGGATCGAACGGCTTCGCGGACGCCTGCGCGCTCTTCACCGCGCTCGCCCACAACGCGCGCGCGTCTTCGTTCGCGGCCAGCGGCGTCGTGTCGGAGGCCATCAGCCACGCGCGCGTTCCCGGCGGCGCGGCGATCCGCAGCCAATCCTCGCCGATCGGCTTGGATAGGTTCGACCGCCCGACGAGCCGCACGCGATCGCCCTTGTTCAGCTTCTGCGCGAGCGGATAGCTCGACTCGTCGCTCGCCGGGAGAGGACGCATGAGCACGTTGTTGCCGGTGAGCTCGAGCACGCCCGGCATCTCGGTCGTCTTCGCGTACTGGCCGTAGACCCACACTTCGAAGCCGCCCGCGGGCTCGACCTCGAGGTACCCCGCGCGCTCGCCGTGCACCGCGCAGAGCGTCGACGCCGGGAGGTTCGTGATCACGGCCGCGCCGCGGTCCGGCAGGTTGTACAGCGCGGCGCCCGCGCTCTTCGTGCGCACGTACGGCGTGGACTGCGCGCTGTGCGCGGAAACGGGCGAGAGCGACAGCGCGCTCGTTGCGAGCAGCGCGACGACGATGATTCGATTCATGATCTCAGGGCCCCCTCGCCCCTTCCCTTTTGGGGACGGCGCGAGGTGACGCTCGCGCGCGTGGCACTCGATGCCGGGGCGATCCTAGCCAGCACGAATTCGTGAATCCACGAGCGACTCGGCCCGCGCGCGCGAAACTTCGCCGGCCGTTGTGAACCGCGCGACGCCGCTGGCAGACTGTCCGCCCTCGCGTGAGCACGACCGAGCGACTCCAGTTCCCGTACATGGTGTGGGCGCACACCCACGCCGCGCGTTCGCCGTACAGCCTGTCGCAATCGGGGATGCCGATGGCGGACCCGTCGATCTTCGACGGTCTCGGCGGCGTCGATCTGCGCCACCCGTCGGCGGAGGCGCTGCCCGCGTACGAGACGCGGCTCGCCCAACTCTTCGGCGTCGATCCGGCGCGCGTGCTCGCCGCGCTCGGAGCTTCGGGCGGGATGCACCTCGCCGCGCTGCGGTACATGCGCCCCGGCGCGCGCGTCGTCGTCGACGTGCCGTCGTACGAACCGTTCCGGGCGCTCCCGAGCTACCTCGGCGCGGAGCTGCGCCCGTTGCGCCGCCGCCCGGAGGACGGCTGGCAGATCGATCCCGCGGACGTGAAGAGGCTCCTCGCCGGCGGGCGCGGCCCCGGCCACGTGTTCCTCGCGAACCCCCACAACCCGACCGGCGCGCTGATCGAGCGCGAACGGATGCAGGCGATCGCGCGCG
>CAZQHA010000342.1:0-5029 GCA_964592795.1 uncultured Planctomycetaceae bacterium
TGCGCAGCCAGCACGCCGGCGCGCTCGCGACGCTCGCCGCGGCGCAGGCTCAGCAAGGCCGGTTCCCCGACGCGACGCAGACGGCGACGCGCGCGCTCGAGATCGCGCGCGCGAAGGGCCAGAACGACCAAGTGAAGACGCTCGAGGAGACGGTGCAGAAGTACTCGGCCGGGCAGCTGATGCACGCGCCGAGGTAGCGTCTCGCCCGGCATGGACTCCCCGAGGTCGACGCGCAAGCTGCTTTTCGTCGGCGCGCTGCTCGTCCTCGCCGTCGCGCTCGTCTACGGTCAGACGCGCCGGCACGACGCGATCCACTTCGACGACCACGCGTACCTCGTCGACAACTACCAGGTGCAGCGCGGGCTCACCGCGGAGGGCTTCCGCTGGGCGTTCGCGGTCGACGAGTGGTCGAACTTCCATCCGGCCACGTGGCTCTCGCACATGCTCGACTGCGAGCTCTTCGGGATGGACCTCGGGCTCCATCACCTCTCGAGTGTCGTGCTGCACGCGGTCAACGCGCTCCTGCTCCTGTGGCTCTGGCACTCGCTGAGCGGCGCGCTGTGGCCCTCCGCGCTCGTGGCCGCTCTCTTCGCGCTGCATCCGCTCAACGTCGAGTCCGTCGCGTGGCTCGCGGAGCGCAAGAACGTGCTCAGCACGTTCTTCTGGTTCGCGAGCACGATCGCGTACGTCGCGTGGGTCCGCCGGCCGGCGGCGTGGCGCTACGCGCTCGTCGCCCTGCTGCTCGTCTTGGGCCTGCTCGCGAAGCCGATGCTCGTGACCTTGCCGTTCACGCTGCTGCTCCTCGATCACTGGCCGCTGCGGCGCACGGCGGAGCGCTCGCCGAGGCAGCTCGTGGTCGAGAAGCTGCCGCTCTTCGCGGTGGTGATCGCGCAGTCGTGCCTGACGTTCTTCCTGCACAGGGAGCTCGCCTCCGCGGCGGACCAGGCGTACCCCTTCGCGACGCGCGCCGCCAACGCGATCGTGTCGTACGCCGCGTACCTCGGGCTCGCGGTGTGGCCGCACGATCTCGCGATCGTGTACCCGCTCGGCGGCGAGATCGGCGGCGGCGCGGTCGTCGCATCGGCCGTCGTGCTCGCCGCGATCTCGTTCGCCGTCTGGCGCTGGCGCGCGGAGCTCCCCCATCTCCTCGTCGGCTGGCTGTGGTTCCTCGGCACGCTGGTGCCGGTGATCGGCCTCGTCCAAGTCGGTGGTCACACGATGGCGGACCGCTACGCCTACGTGCCGCTCGTCGGCGTGTTCGTCATGGCCGCGTGGAGCGCGTCATCCGCGGCCCTGCGCTGGCCGCGGGCGCGCGGCGCGATCGCGGGAGCCCTGGGGGTCGCGCTGGTCGTGCTCGCGGTGCAAGCGCGCGCGCAGACCGCCTTGTGGAAGGACAGCGTCACGCTGTTCGAGCACACGCTCGCGGTGACCGAGAACAACGCGGTGATCGAGGGCGCGCTCGGCGTCGCGCTCGGCGAGCGCGGCCGGCACGACGAGCAGATCGCGCACCTCGCCGAGGCGCGGCGGCTGACGCCGACCTCTCCCACCGTGCTGCACGACCTCGGCAGCGCGTACGCGAGCAACGGCCGGCTCGAGGACGCGATGGAGTGCTTCGAGGCGGCGCTCGCCGTCCGGCCGGAGTCGGCGGAGACGCACACGCTGCTCGGGTTCACGCTGACGCGCTTGGGTCGGAACACCGAAGCGCTGGCGCACTACCGCGAGGCGCTGCGGATCAAGCCGGACTACTCGGAGGTGCACCTGGGTCTCGCGGCGCTCTACGAGTCGCAGCAGAGAAGCCACGATGCCATCGCGCACTACCGCGAGGCGCTGCGCGTCAAGCCGACCTCGATCGAAGCGCACACGAACGTCGGCAAGCTGCTCGCGATCCGCGGCGAGTACGCCGAGGCGATCCTGCACTTCCGCGCCGTGCTCGAGCTCGACCCGAAGCGCCTCGCCGCGCGCAACAACCTCGGCCACGCGCTCGCCGCGCAGGGCAAGCGCGAGGAAGCGATCGCCACGTTCCACGAGTCCCTCGCGATCGAGCCGAATCAGCCGCAGGTGCAGAGCGCGATCGCGGCGCTGCAGAAGCGCTGATCAGTTCGGGCTGGTCGCCGGCTCCTTCGTGAACCGGTCGAGCCAGCCGAGCACGGTCTCGTGCCACAGGATGCTGTTCGCCGGCTTCAGCACCCAGTGGTTCTCGTCGGGGAAGTGCAGGAACTTCGACGGGATGCCTTTGCGCTGCAGCGCGGTGAACGTCGACATGCCCTGCGTGTCGACGACGCGGTAGTCGAGCGCGCCGTGGATCACGAGCATCGGCGTCTTCCACTTGCCGACGTGGTCGATCGGGTTGTGCTTCGCGTAGCCGGCCGGGTTGTCCCACGGCGTACCGCCGTGCTCCCACTCGGGGAACCACAGTTCCTCGGTGTCGAAGTAGGCGAGGCGCTCGTCGAGGTTGCCGTCGTGGTTGACGAGGCAACGGAAACGGTCCGTTTGGCCCGCGATCCAATTGATCATGTAGCCGCCGTAGCTCGCGCCGAGCGCGGCGACCTTCGAGCCGTCGAGGAAGTCGTACTTCGCGAGCGCGAAGTCGAGGCCTTTCATCAAGTCCTCGTACGGCGCGCCGCCCCAGTCGCCGCGGATCGCGTCGGTGAACGCTTGGCCGTACCCCGTCGAGCCGTGGAAGTCGATGAACACGGCCGCGTAGCCGGCGCCCGCGTACGCCTGGGGATTCCATCGATAGTGGAAGTGATCGCCGAACGATCCCTGCGGTCCGCCGTGGATCAAGAACGCGACCGGGTACTTCTTGCCCGCGGTGAAATCGGCGGGCCTCAGCACGTAGCCGTGCACGGTCTCGTTCTTCGCGCCGGGGAAGGCGAACTGCTCGTACGTTCCCATCTTCGCGGCGGCGATCTTCTCCGCGTTGAGCTTCGTGACCGCGCGCATGTCGGAGCCGTCGCGCTTCACCGAATGCAGCTCGACCGGAGAGGCGAGCGTGTCGCGCGCGAACAGGATGCGGTCGCCGGCGAGTCGCGGGCTCGCGTTCGTGCCCTTCTCCACGATCGGCGTCACGGTCTTGCTCGCGACGTCGACGGCGAAGATCGACTGGTTGCCGACGTTCTGGGCGCTCGTGAAGATCGTCTTGCCGTCCGCCGACCACACGATCTCGGACGCCGAGCGGTCCCAGGCCTCGGTCAGCGAGCGCTTCGCGCTGCTCGAGCGGTCCATGAGGACGATGCGCTGGCGGTCGGCCTCGTAGCCGGGGCGCTCCATGGCGAGGTACGACAGCGTGCGCCCGTCCGGCGAGAACACCGGGTGCGTGTCGTACGCCTTGTTCTCGATCGTCAGGTTCTTCGGCGGCGCGCTGCCGGTGGCCGGCGCGACGTAGAGGTCGACGCCGGTCGTCCACGCCGCGTCGCGCTCCATCATCGCGACCGCGAACACGACCTCCTTGCCGTCCGGCGCGATCGCGAGTTCCTCCGTTCCGCCGAACGGCTTCGTCGGCGAGTCGCCGTCCATGTTCGGCATCAGATCGATGGGCGCCGCGGATCCGTCGAGCTTCCACACGAACACGTGACTGCGCTTGCCGTCCTCCCACGTGTCCCAGTGGCGGAAGAGCAGCGACTCGTAGATCCGCCCCGAGCTCTTCTTCTTGGCCTTCTCCTCGTCGCGCTTCTTCGTCTCCGCGATCGCGGTCTTCGGATCGAGGTCGGGGTAGACCTCCATCGTGATCAGCGCGCGCTCGCCGTCGGGGAACACGGCCAGGTTGTCGACGTCGAGGTCGAAGCGCGAGAGCTGGACGGGCTCGCCGCCGTCGACCGCGAGGCGCCACACCTGCGACGAGCCGCTGCGCGTCGACAGGAACAGGATCGAGCGGCCGTCGGGAGCCCAGCGCGCGTTCGAATCGCTCGCGTCGTGCATCGTCATGCGGCGCGCGCTCGAGCCGTCGACGGCCGAGATCCAGATGTCGGTGCGGCCGCGGTTCGCCTCGAGATCGGTCGTGCGCACGTTGTAGGCGACCCACTTGCCGTCGGGCGACACCTGCGGATCGGAGATCCGATCCATCGCGAGCATGTCGTGCACGCTGAACGGATGGGTGCCTTGCGGAACGAGCGAAAGAGCGACGAAGCACAGGGCGATCATGGGAGGGACTCCGTGGACGGGGAGCGCGCCAAGATATCGGATCGCCGCCGAAAAGTGGCCAGCTCGAAGCTGTGCGTCACCTCGAGCGAACGGATCTCGGCGACGCGAGCGCGTTCCCGGTGGCGCGCGCCCCGGTAGGTGCCGAGCAAGAGATCCGAAAGACCGGAGCGGTCGAGCGCGATCCGGTAGCGGACGGTGTCGTGTGTCTCGAGCTGGAACGACGGCGCGAGCGCCGCCCCGACCTTCGAGAACCGATCCAAGTCGAGCGCCTCTCCGTACAGGAGCTCGCGCAGCTCGGCCTGGTCGTCGCGCGCAGGCACGGCCAGGAGGAAGACGCCGTCAGGCGTGAGGACGCGCGCGAGCTCGGCCGCGTTCGTGCGCCCGGTGATCGCGGTCGCGACGTGGATCGATCCGTCCGCCAGCGGCCAGCGCCGATCGGCGTTGGCGACGATCCACGTGCACGCGGGGTTTCGCCGCGCGGCGAACTCGATCGCGTGGACGGAGATGTCGACGCCCAGGGCTTCACAACCCGCGGCGGATTGCATCGCCGCGAGGTAGTGCCCGGTGCCGCAGCCCAGGTCGACGATCTGGCGCGGAGCCGGCGGCAGCGCGGCGACGATCGCGTCGGCGAGCTTCTGCCCATGCCCCGCGTCGAGCAACCGCGCGCGAGCGAGGATCGTCTCCTTCGCGTCCCCCGGCGTCTTCGAGCGTCGGTCCTGCGGCTGGAGCAAGTTCACATACCCACTGCGCGCAACGTTGAACGAGTGATTGCGGGCGCAGACATAGCTCTGCCCCTCCCGCCGAAGCGGCGACGCGCAATCGCGAACAGTGCACAAGAGCTCGACCACAGGACGCGACAGCTTACTAACCGTCCGCATTCGCGAAGGCC
>CAZQHA010000343.1:0-4998 GCA_964592795.1 uncultured Planctomycetaceae bacterium
CACCGACGACAAGGACGTGGTGCTGATTCTCTTCCCGCATGGCCGAACTAGACTCACCCGGAACAGTGCCGGTCGCAGGACGAAGTCGATCAGATTCCTTCATACAGCATGTCTCTAGCTCGGTTACCACGGGGTCGCTCTTGTGAGACGTGAAAGTCCAAACTGCGTGAACGGTTTCAGCGGCCGTTCACGCTGCGGGGTTATTCTACGAAGGAAGTCTTGAAACGGTGGAACGCGGAACGATTCAATGCGCTCGTGCGGTTCATGAATGTCGATCGACGTCGAGTCCCGGGCCCCGGACGCTTCGGAAATCAGCGAGTCACAGCGTTTCGCGCGGCCAGCTCCGCGGTCGCGAACGCCGCCTGGAAGTTCAGCCCGCCGATCGGTCCGTCGAGGTCGAGGATCTCACCGCACGCGAAGAGTCCGTCGTGACCGCGCACGCGCATTGTCCCCGGATCGACGTGTGTGAGCGCGAGCCCCCCCGCCGTGACTTCGGCCGCGTCGAAGCCCAGCGTGCCTTCGATTGGGATGCGCAGGCCCTTCATGCTCTCGACCAATCGGTGTCGCGCGGCCTTGTCGAGCGACTGCGCGCGCACGTCACCGCCGGGGAGCTCGGCTTGGCGGGCGGCCGCGTCGACGATGCGGCCGGGCACCGGTTTGACGAGCGCGCGGCCAATCGACGGCGCGCCGCGCGCTCCTGCCGCGGTGATCAACGCCTCACGAAGCGCTTCGCGTGAGATCTCGGGCATGAGATCGACGACGAGCGCGAAGCTCGGACGCGTCGTGCCACGCCGCTGCGCCGTGGCCTCCGCGCGCGCGACGTGCGACGACACGTCCATCGCAGCCGGTCCCGACACGCCGCGGTGCGTGAACAACAAGGGACGCGCGCGCTCGGCGCGCAGCGTGCCGCGTTCGTCGAGCAATCGGACGGAGACGTCCTGCAACGAGATGCCCGCGAGCTCGTGCACCCACTTCGCGGGGCTCGAGAGCGGCACGAGGGCGGGCACGGGCTCGACGATCGGCAGCCCGAGCGCGGCGAGCCAGGCATATCCGTCGCCGGTCGTGCCCGTGCGTGGATAGCTCATCCCGCCGGGACACACCACGACGCGCGGTGCGACGAGCTCGGACCTGTCGCGGCACCGGATTCTCCACGTTCCATCGACGCGCACGAGTTCGCGCACCGGTGAATCGCACACGATGCGCACTCCCGCCGCGATCGCCTCGCGCTCGAGCGCGTCGCGCACGTCGCGCGCGCGGCCGCTCTTCGGGAATACCTTCTCGAGCGGCGCTTCGACCGTCGGCACACCCAGCTCGTCGAAGCGCGCGCGCAGATCCTCGGGCGAGAGCGCGCGCAGCGCAGGCCGCAGGAAGCGCGCGCCATCAGGGCCGAAGAGCTCCCCCGCCGCCTCCGCTCCGAGCGTCGTGGTCAAGTTGCAGTGCGTCCCGCCGCTCGCGAGCACCTTCGTGCCCGTGCGCGCCGTCTTCTCGACGAGGAGCACGCGCCGCCCGAGGCGCGCGGCCCGCGCGGCGGCCCACAGCCCCGCCGCGCCGGCGCCGATCACGCACACGTCGATCGTCGATGTCATGCGAGCGCACATGCTCCGCCCGTGGACTCGGCCGTGCAATCGTGCATGATGTCGCGCCGATGTCCGCACTCGAACTGGGCTCGACGCTCGCCATCGGTTTGCTCGCCGGCGCCCATCACGCGCTCAGCGGGCCCGATCACATGGCCGGCGTGGCTCCGCTCGCGACGCAGAGCGCGCGTTCCGCGTGGCGCGTGGGATTGGGCTGGGGAATCGGTCACGCGAGCGGCGCGACGATCGCGGCGGTGGTCGCGCTTGCGCTGCGCGAGCAGTTGCCCGGCTTGGAGAACGGTCTCTCCGCCGTTTCCGAGACGATCGTCGGGATGCTCCTGTGCGCGCTCGGCGTGATCGGACTTCACCGCGCGCTCCGCGGCCACGAGCACGATGCGCCCGCCCACGCTCACCGGGACCGGACCGCGTTCGGCCTCGGACTCTTCCACGGCGCGGCGGGACTGTCGCACATCTTCGCCGTGCTCCCGGCGCTCGCGCTTCCGGGCGTCGCGCTCCCCGCGACGTACCTCGCGGGCTACGGCGCCGGCAGCTTGATCGCGATCGTCGCGTTCGCGGCGGCGATCGGACGATTCGCGCAGCGTGATTCGGTGCGTTCGCGACGGTGGTGGCTCGGAGTGGCGAGCGCCGCGAGCCTGGCGGTCGGGATTCTCTGGATCGTGCACCCACTGTGACGAATGGGCCGCGGATCGCCGCGAAGTGTTCCGCCCGCGGTACGAAGTCGGGCGGGCGTGAGGATCGACTGAATCGGTTCGTCCGCGCCGCAGCGGCTCGTCGTCTCGAATGATCTTCCCGGTGCGTTCACCGCACCCGCCCACCGGCGCGCATCCCAGGTAGAATCAGCATCGCGATGGGGAGCACGGAGCTCCCTGTGCGGGAGACGGCTCCGCGGCAGGTGCGGAGGCGAGACGATGACCGACCCCGCGTTCTCCCGCGGAAGCGCGCGTGCGCTTCGTGCTGGGATCCATCACTGAAGCACGTACCCGAGACACGGTGACGCCGATGAAGCCCCCCCGCTCATCCCTTGGTGCACGACTCCGGATCGTCGCATCGCTGACTGTGATCGGCGTGTGCACGCTCTCGCTCGCCGGCATTAGCAGCGCCACCGCGCCACAGGTGTTCACGGGCGGCGGTGTGTCCACGCCGGCGGTTCACGTCGAGAAGAACGCGAGACCGATCGCGACCGTGGACGAGGAGTTCCTGATCCAGAACGACGATCAGCGCGCGGGCATCCCGATTCCGTACACCGTGAGCGACGAGGAATCGGACGAAGTGCGGGTCGTCTTCCAGTGGAAGCGATCGAGCGAGGAGTTCCCGCCGCTGCCCGACACTCCGGCCGAGATCCAGGCGATCCTCGCGGATCCGGAGCAACGACGAACGAAGCACATCTGCACGGAGTACCCGACCTGGGTCGAGGGAAGCGTCGTGCCGATCGACGCGGATTCCGTGCGCTTGCCCGAGCTCGCGACGAGCGCGTCGTCGATCCTCGCTCACGGCCTCGTCGGACGTGAGCTCGAGATCCTGCGCGCCGCGAAGGTTCCGCAGCCGACCGCGGCGACGTGGGCGAGCAATCCTCTGAATCTTCCGGTCGCGGCACTGCCCATCGGCGACGGGATCGAAGCGCTCGTGCTCGATCGATCGAGCGTCGGTGGATGGCGCTTGCGCCAGATCGATCTGGCGACCGGCGTCGTGACGCGCGTTCTCGTCCCGTTGGCCATGGGGCTGCCCACGGCGATGACGCGGGAGCGCGGCGAAGAGAGCGTCCTCGTCGCATCGCATGTCGGCGAATCCTGGCGCCTGAGCCGCGTCGCTCTCGCCGACGGAGCGATCACGCCGTTGATCGCGTTCGACGGCTCCACCGAATCCGGATCGATCCGCGGAATCACGAGCCAAGGTTCGGACTCAGCGCTCGCGACCGTCGGCAACTCGTTGATTCGACTCGAGTTCTCGGCTGCGCAGCCCGCGCGCTCGGTGACGATCTTCGACAATCTCGCCGCGCCGTGGGGTGTCGCGATCGATCCGTTGAACACGAATCGCGTCTACCTCGCCGAACGGGATGCCGTCACCGTCTACGGAACCGGCCGGATCCTCTCGATCCGGCTGGACACGCTCGAGCGGCGACCGATCGTCGCCGATCCCGTCGACGTTCCAGGTGGCGTGTTCGACTACCCCTTCCCGTTTCCTCGAGCGCTGGCGCTCGATCGATCGGGCAGTCGATTGCTCGCGATCACACAGGGCGACCCCAGCGAGCGAACGTGGGAGCTCCGGGCGTTCGATCTCGAAGGCGCGAGCGCGAACGAATCGACCCGAGTTCTCTGGGATCTGTCCGCGCCGGCCGACTCGTTGGCCGTCGGCGCGAATGACTTGCTCGTTCTCGCCCTCTCGGCGCAGCAGGACCTCTACGCGAGCGGCGGAATCGAGCAGCGGCGCACGATCGAAGGGGTCGATCTCGCGCATCACGTCGTGCACGTGTCGGCGAGCTTCGCGCCTCCGTTGACCGCGGCTCAACCCATTCGAGTGCGAGTTCCATCGCTCGTGATGCGACCGGCAGCGACCGGCACGCGCGACACCTTCGTGTGGGACAGCGCGGACGTGCAGGGCGGCGGCCCGGTGAACCTCCGCGCGATCCCGATGGATGCCAACGTGGGCGTCGCAGGATCCACCGAGGCGGCCAAGTGGATTCGTTCGGCGCTGGACACGGAGCCTGCGGCGGTCGGGTTCTCGGGTGCGATGAGCGGGCCTCGATCCGTGGCCGCGGCGGATCTCGACGGTGACGGCGATCTCGATCTCGCATCGGCGAGCTCCGCGAGCGACACGCTTGCCGTCTTCTTCCAGGAGTCCCCGGGTGTGTGGAGCCCGACGCCAATCTCCCTTGGAGGTGCGGGCGTGACGGACCGGCCCCTGTGTGTGATCGCGGCCGACCTCGACGCCGACGGGGATCTCGATCTCGCGTCCGCGAACGCCGACAGCCACGCGCTCACCATCTTCTTCCAGGTGACGCCCGGTGTCTTCGGCGCGACGCCGCTCACGCTCGGGAACACGGCCGTGACGTTCAATCCGAGCTTCGTCGCCGCAGCGGATCTCGACGGCGACGGCGATCTCGATCTCGTCTCCGCCAACGAGATCAGCCACACGCTCACGGTCTTCTTCCAGGAGAGCGCGGGAGTCTTCGGTGCAGTGCCGCTGTCGCTGGGAGGATTCGGAGTGACGACTCGGCCCGTATGCGTCGTCGCGGCGGACCTCGACGGCGACGGGGATCTCGATCTCGCGTCGGCGAATTGGCGCGAGCACACGCTCACCGCGTTCTTCCAGACGAGCCCGGGCGTTTTCGGCTCGACGCCACTCACGCTCGGAAACCCGAGGATGTTGTCCTACCCCTCGTCCGTCATCGCGGCGGACCTCGACG
>CAZQHA010000344.1:0-4976 GCA_964592795.1 uncultured Planctomycetaceae bacterium
GATCGTGTCGCCGCAGGCGCCGCAGGTGCATGGTAGTGGTTGTGCACCGTGCACGACGAAAGCAGTAGGACGAGACCGGGAGCGAACAGCTTCATGATCCACCTCCAATGCACTCGGGCATGCGTTTCGATCCGAGCCGAATCAAGGCTCCTGCCGTGTCCGATGCCCACTTGCGCGCCTTCCCGGACTACCCTCGCGTCGCGCGGAATCTACTCGGGAATCGCGGACTAGTCCGGATCGCCGGACAATACCCAGGCCGCCCAATCCCGCGTCGAGTACCGCAGCTCGCCGTCGTCGTCCAGTGCGTTGCGGATCATGAGCTTGGCTTCCCACAGCGCCTTCCACTTGGGTTGCTTCTCGATCCACAGGCGGCGGTAGAACTCGATCATCAAGTCCTTCGTCGCCTCGTCTGGCACCTTCCACAGGCTGGTGATCGCCGAACGAGCTCCAGCCATGTGCAGCGCCAGCTGCAAGCTCGCGACACCTTGTCCCGCTCGACGCAGTCGCACGCCGACGTTCGTGTCGCAAGCGCTCAGCACGGCCAACTCGCAACGGGCGAGATCCAGCGCGGCGACCTCCTGAGCCGTGATCAATCCTTCGACGCGACCGATCGCGTCCGGCGGTCGATTCGCGCCGGCGAGCGCCAGACCACACAAGAGCATCGGACTCAATCCGACGATGCGCTCCTCGACGCCCATTCCCGGTACGAGCGTGGGTCGGCCTGCGGTCGCGGAGTCCGCGAGCGAGCGTACGGACTCGGGTGCGTACCACCCGTGTGTCGCGACGTGCAGCCAGCGAGCGCTCGGCGCGAGCTCGACGAGACCGCGGCGTGATGCCTCCCGCCGTTCCAGCACAGTGGAGGACGCCTCCTCGCCGAACGCTTCCTCGAAGTACTGTGCGATCGCTCGCACTTCGGCGCGCGTCTCCGGCAGCGTCGCGAACCCGCGTCGCCACGAGTCGGCGCCGCGATCGTCGGAGGCATGCTCATCGACCGGATCGGTGTCGAACGACGGATGGCCGAGCGCGACGAGAGAAGCCCTCGATTCGGTCTTCGCGTCGGTCGCGAGGAGGTCGTAGAGCGACGAGTGCACCTCGATTCGATGCCGGTCGCCGACGCGCGCGCCGTCATCGGAATCGAGCGGCAGCGCATCGAAGGGAATGGCGTGGAGAACGTCGTCGAGCACGAGGACCAAGTGGCCCACGCCCTCCAGCTCGCGCAGCAGCGGATCGAGGACGAGTGTGCGCAGCTGCGATCCCGACTCGCGCTGTTCGACATCGGCAACGTCGGCTCTCACGACGCCGCGATCCGTTCCGGAGCAGATCGCGCGGCGCCATCGTTCGCTCGCGTCGACGAACGGCTCGATCGGTCCAAGCTCGATGCGACGAAAGCGGACGCCTTCCCCGGCTTCGCCCGGCGGCTCGGCGTTCGGATCCTTGCGCAGCACGAACGCGCACAGGCTCTCTTGGAGCGACCAGCGCGGAGGATCTACCGATTCGATCGTGTGGCGCGTGTAGCGTCTCCATGAGATGAGCGCGGCGTCGTGCGGCAACGGCGCGACGACTGCGTCGAGGTCGATCTCCAATGCCTGCAGTCCGTTGACGGCGGTGTTCGCTCTCCGCACGAGCTCGCGCCCCAATGCGTCGACGCGGCTTCGAGCGCGGTCGATCTCGTCGACCCCGCCGCCCGACTGCGCGATTCGAGCGAGCTCTTCGCTTCCACGGCGCCATTCCGACCGCAGTGCGGCGATCGACGAATCGTTGCTCGCGCGTCGCGCCAAACGAGCCGCGGATAGCGCCGCGGAACGCAACGCCTCCGAAAGCACGAAGACCTCGCGCTCGAGCTCCGCGTTCGGCGGGAAGATCCCGTAGCCGCTCGATTCCGAGAACGCGCGATCGAGGTCCACTTGGCGCGCCAAGATTCGAGCTTCCGCCTCGCGAGGAGAGGCGTCCACGAACGCCGACTGGGCGCAGCGCCGCAGCGACTCGAGGTGCGCGCGGACGGCGGCGACGAAACTCGGTTCGAGCGCGCGCAAGGCCTGTGTGGGCGGCGGCACGCCGTGCCCGGAACGAGCCGCGGCTGTCGCGATCGTGATCACTCGATCGCGGTGAGCGCGGATCAGGTTCGGATGGTCGGGAGGCAGTGCGCGCGACAGTTGCTCGACGACCCGCTGCTCCAGCGCGCGCGCTTCTTCGATCTCGCCGAGCTCCCGCAGCGTGTCCGCGAGGTTGCCGCGCACTCGGGCGAGCGACGGATGGCTCGCGGGATACCTGCGCTCGAGGACGCTCAGCGCCTGCTCGAAGAGCTCGCGCGCGGGCGCAAGCTCGCCGGCTTCGCGCAGCGTGAGTGCCAGGTTTTGCCGCGCGATCGCGAGATCGGGATGATCGTCGGGCAACGTGCGCTCGCGGTTCGCCAGCACGTTCTCCTGCAGCGCGCGCGCCGCTGCCCGTTCGCCCAGGGTCCGCAGCGTGAGCGCCAGGTTGTTTCGCGCTTGCAACAGCTCGGGGTGATCGTCGGTGAGCGTGCGCTCGTGGTCCTCGAGCACGCGCTGCTGCATCGCGCGAGCCGCCGCGAGGTCGCCCAGATCGTGGAGTATGAGCGCCAAGTCGGATCTCGCCATCACGAGCTGGGGATGATCGTTCGGAAGAGACTGCTCACGGGAGGCGACGACGCGTTCCTCGAGCTCCCGCGCGGCTTGCAGCTCTCCGAACGCCCACAGCGTCATGGCCAGATTGGACCGCGCGTCGTCGAGATCCGGATCGCCTTCCGGCCGCGTGCGCTCGAAGTGCTCGAGCACTTCTTCTTGGAGCGCGCGTGCGCCGGCGAGGTCGCCGAGCCTTTTCAGGGTGATCGCGAGGTTCGTGCGCGCGATCTGGCGCGCGACGTCGTCCGGAGCGAGCGTTCGATCCGAGACGTCGAGGACCTTCTCCTCGAGCACTCGGGCCGCGGCGAGCTCGCCCTGCCGGCCCAGCGTCATCGCGAGCTGCGCCCACGCGAGCCGCACCTGTCGGTCGTCGTGCGGCAGAGTGCGTTCGAGTGACTCGACGGCGCGCTCCGCGAGCGCTCTCGACTCGGCGAGGTTTCCGAGCCTTCGAGCGATGCCGGACAGATTCTTGCGGGTCGCGTTCGTGTAGACGTGGTCCGGCGGCAGCGTGCGCTCGTAGTGCGCCAACACGCTGCGCCACGCGCGGTCCGTGAGGTGCAGGATCCCGTCCTTGTCGGCGAGCTCACCCGCGAAGAGCAGCCGCAGGTTGACGCGATCGCTGTCCCGCCCGCCCTCGACCTGCAGGAGTCGTCCGACGAGTGCTTCGACATCGGCGCCACGTTCCGTCGCCGGCTGGCTTTCGAGCCGCGCGATCTCCGCCGCGGCGTCGGCGGCCGCCGCGCGCGTCACATCGGACTCAGGCGCGGCGCGCGCGTGCAGCGTGAGCCGCGCGGATGTCGTGATCGGACCCTGCGACGCGACGGCGATGACGAGCGCCATTCCCTCCTCGACATCCAAAGCGATGTAGGGGGTGGGGCGGCCGCCGGAGTCGGCGTCCTCGGCGAGCAGCGTCGACCGCGGGCCCTCCACGCGCAGGCACGCGTCGAACGCACCTTCTACCGTGGTCCAAAGATGCAGGACGCCCTCGAACTCGCACGTCAGCTCGACGCGCTTGCTCGGACCCTGGCCGTCGAGCGCATGGTCGTCGGATTCGATCTCGATCGCGAAGTCCCGATCGAATCGAGTCGGCGCGGAGGCCGCGACTTGTGCGTTCGTGAAAGCGAGCAGGATCGCGAGCATCCCTGCGATTGTACGCGCCGCGATCTCGCCGCGCGCGCGAGCGCGGATCCCGAACCGGGCGTACGCGCGATCACGAGCGTGTGATCACGACCTCAAGGTACTCGGACGGCGCGACGAACCCGCGCCCGTGGGAGCGATTGCTGCGTGCGGCAAGGTCGAGCAAGTCGCGCGTCAACGCGGATTGACCGGCAGCATCGAGCCGCGAGTAGGCCGTGAGCAAAGGTCCGAACCACTGCCGGAAGACATCGAGCCAGTGGTCGACAGACTCGTAGCGCATCATGAAGGAGCGTGGCTCGATTGCGATGCTCTTCGCACGGGCGCCGAAGAGCTCTTGCAGTCGCTCGCGAGTCCCCCAGAGCGGCGGAGGCTTCAGCGCCGGGGACGGGGGGAGGTGCTGCGCGACGATTCGAAACATGTGCCCCGCGAAGCCTCCCGGCGTCCAGTTGGCGAGGCCGATCTTGCCCCCCGACTTGCACACTCGGAGCAGCTCCCGCGCGGCTCGCGTTTGATCCGGAGCGAACATCACTCCGAACGTCGAGAGCACGTACTCGAACGTCTCGTCGGGGAAGTCGAGCGCCTCCGCGTCGCCCAGCTCGAACATGACGTGCAGACGCTCCGCTGCGGCACGGACGCGGGCTTGGTCGAGCAGCATCGGGACGAAGTCGACGCCGGTCACGTTGCACCATCTGCGCGCCGCTGCGAGCGAAGCGTTGCCGTTGCCGCACGCCACGTCGAGGACGCGGGCTCCGGCGCGCAGATCGACGGCCTCGCACAACGTCTCGCCGACGATTTGGAGCGTCGTTCCCACGACGCCGAAGTCTCCTGCCGCCCACGCGGCTTGATGTCGCGATTTGATCGATGCCAGGTCCGGAATCGCCGGGGAAGCGATCGGAGTCGAGTTCGGAGTCATGGCGAGCATTGAAGGATTCTCCTTACGTAAGTTCACGTGTCCGCGCGCTGTCGTCCGTTCCTGCCCAGCGGGTGCGAGCGGTGCGAGTCTTTCTGCCGTGAGGCTTCCTACGCTCCGCGATCCGCGTTGGGACGGACTTTGCGTGCGTGAGTCGAACAATAGAACGCGGCGCGATCCCTCGATGAGGAGATCGCGCCGCGGAAGATATCACCGCGACTCGACGTCACTCGCGCGCGAGTCGAAGCCCGCGCGCGCGGCAGAAGTCGAGCACGGCCCCGTCGACT
>CAZQHA010000345.1:0-4962 GCA_964592795.1 uncultured Planctomycetaceae bacterium
GACTCGGCGGTGAACGCCGCGGTCGAGTCGATCCAAGCGCAATCGCGCAAGGTGAAGTCGCGCGAGGAGAAGGTCAGCGTCGCGTCGATCTCCGCGAACAACGACGCGGAAGTCGGCAAGATGCTCGCCGACGCGTTCGAGAAGGTCGGCAACGAAGGCGTGATCACGATCGAGGAGAACACGGGCCTCGAGACGCAGCTCGAGGTCGTCGAAGGCATGGAGTTCGACAAGGGCTACCTGTCGCCCTACTTCGCGACCGACATGGCCAAGCTGACGGCGGAGTTCAACGATCCGTACGTCTTCATCTACGAGAAGAAGATCTCGAACGTGCGCGAGTTCCTGCCCGTGCTCGAAGCCGCCGCGCGCGCCGGCCGTCCGCTCGTGATCATCGCCGAGGACGTCGAGGGCGAAGCGCTCGCGACGCTCGTCATCAACCGGCTCAAGGGCATTCTCAACGTGTGCGCGGTCAAGGCGCCGGGCTTCGGCGAGCGCCGCAAGGCCTACCTGGCCGACATCGCGGTGCTGACCGGCGGCACGGCGATCACCGAGGAGCTGGGCCTCCCGCTCGACAAGGTGACCACCGAGCACTTCGGCACGGCGAAGCGCGTGCGCATCACGAAGGACAACACGACGATCATCGGAGGCGCGGGCTCGAAGAAGTCGATCAACGACCGCGTCGCGCAGATCCGCGTCCAGGTCGCGAACACGAAGTCCGACTACGACAAGGAGAAGCTCGAGGAGCGCCTCGCGAAGCTCCTCGGCGGCGTGGCGGTCATCAAGGTCGGCGGCAAGACCGAAGCCGAGATGAAGGCGCGCAAGGACCTGATGGAAGACGCGCTCAACGCGACGCGGGCCGCGATCCAGGAAGGGATCGTCCCCGGCGGCGGCGTGGCGCTCTTGCGCGCGGCCGACGCGGTTCGCGGGCTCAAGCTCTCGGGCGACGAGCGCTTCGGCGCGCTGATCGTCGAGAAGGCGCTCGAGTCCCCGCTGCACCAGATCGCGGCGAACTCCGGCGCCGACGGTCCGGTCGTCGTCGAGAACGTGCGCGAGAAGGGCAAGACGATCGGCTTCAACGCGCTGACCGGCGAGTACGTCGACATGTTCAAGGAGGGCATCATCGACCCCGCGAAGGTCGTGCGGTACGCGCTCCAGAACTCGGCCTCGATCGCAGGATTGCTCCTGACCACCGATTCCATGGTCACCGAGATCAAGGAAGAGAAGCCGCGGGTCGAAGGAAGCGTCGGCTGATCGCGGGCGAGCACGTGAGACCTTGCGGAGCGGCGGAGCGGCGCAGCGTGCCCCTCGCCGCTCCGCGTCTTCCGTGCGCCCTCGCTCGCCGCCGACGTCGACGCGCGAACGCGACATCGGCGGCGGCCCAGCGGCGAGCTGACGAAACTGCAATGACTCAAAAGCGCGACTACTACGAAGTGCTCGGCGTGAGCCGGCAGGCCTCGCAGGAGGAGATCAAGAAGGCCTACCGGCAGATGGCGCTCAAGCACCATCCCGACCGCAACCCCGGCGACAAGGAAGCCGAGGCGCGCTTCAAGGAAGCGGCGGAAGCGTACGGCGTCCTGTGCGACGAGACGAAGCGCCAGCAGTACGACCAATTCGGCCACAGCGCGTTCGGACCCGGCGGCGGCTTCGACGGGACGCGTTACACGAACATGGAGGACATCTTCTCCGCGTTCGGCGACATCTTCGGCGGCGGAGCCTTCGGCGACATGTTCGGCGGCCGCCGGCGCAGCGGTCCGCAGCCGGGCCGCGATCTCAAGATCGTGCTCGATCTCACGCTCGAGGAGATCGATTCGGGCGTCGATCGCACGGTCGCGGTGAAGCGGCTCGAGTCGTGCGGCACGTGCAAGGGATCGGGCGCGAAGCCCGGCACGTCCCCCACCCCGTGCGCGACGTGCGGCGGCCGCGGACAGATCCACCGCAACCAGGGTTTCTTCTCGATGGCGACGACGTGTCCGCGCTGTCGCGGCGCGGGACAGGTGATCCCCTCGCCGTGCGCGACGTGCAAGGGCGCGGGCAAGCTCCAGGAGAAGAGCGAGATCAAGATCTCGATCCCCGCGGGCATCGAGGAAGGCGTTCGGCTGCGCGTGCCCGGACAAGGCGACGCCGGCGACGCGGGCGCTCCGCGCGGCGACCTGTACTGCGTGATCCGCGAGCTCGAGCACAAGGTCTTCCAGCGCAGCGGCGCCGACTTGATGACGGAGCTGCCCTTCTATTTCACTCAGCTCGCACTAGGCGACCGTGTCGAGATCCCGACGCTGCGCGGGCGCGCGGAGATGACGATCCCCGCGGGGACGCAGAGCGGGAAGGTCTTCCGTCTCAAGAATCAGGGATTGCCCCAGCTCGACGGCCGCGGACGCGGGGACCAGCTCGTGCGAGTTTTCATCGAGGTGCCGACGAAGTTGAATGATCGACAGAAGGAGCTCCTGCGCGAGTTCGCGGAGCTGGAAGCCAAGCGCACCGGCAACCAGTCGTTCTTCGAGAAGATCGCCAACTACTTCAACTGAGCAACCCATGGCCGAGCGCAAACACGAACGACACGCGACGGAAGAGCCGTCGGACTTGGACCCGGCTGCACGCGCGGACGAGCTCTCCCAGCGCGGCGCCGGCGACGCGGCCGATCTGGCTGCGCTCCTCGAGCGGGCGGAGCGCGAGCGCGACGAGAACCTCGCCAATTGGAAGCGCGCGCAGGCCGACTACCAGAACCTGCGCCGCCGCTTGCAGTCGGACATCGACGCCGCGGTCGCGCGCGCGAAGAAGCCGCTGCTCCAGAACCTGCTCCTCGTCCTCGACTACCTCGAGATGGCGCTCGCGACGCCGACCACGACGCGCGAGGCGAAGGACATGCACGCCGGGGTCGAGATGACGCGGAACGCCCTGCTCGCCGCGCTCGAGCGCGAGGGCGTGCGTCCGATCGCCGAGAGCGGCGCGTTCGACTCGGCGCTGCACGAAGCCGTCGAGCGCGTCGAGGCCCGCGGCGCGAAGAGCGGACAGATCGTGGAGACGCTGCGCCGCGGCTACACGGCCGACGGGCAAGTCCTGCGCCCCGCGCAGGTGAAGGTCGCGGTCGACGCGGAGGAATCGCGGCCGGCCGAGGAAACCGACGAGGACTGATCCAGACGCATGCCCACTTACGAATACCGCTGCGGCGCCTGCAAGCGCTCGATCGAACTGTTCCACTCGATCTCGGAGGCGCCGAAGCGCAAGTGTCCGAGCTGCGGCAAGCCGAAGCTCGAGCGTCAGATCAGCGCCGGCGCGGGCATCTTGTTCAAGGGCAGCGGCTTCTATCAGACCGACTACCGCTCGGACGCGTACAAGAGCGCCGCGAGCGCCGAGTCGGGCTCGGCGACGTCCGAGAGCAAGCCCGCGTCCGAAGGCGACGCGAAGCCGAGCGCGAAGACGAAGCCCGACGCAGCCGCGGCGAAGCCCGCGTCCGAGAAGAAGGGCGCCAAGCCGAAGAAGCCGGATTGATCCGGCCTGCGGCCTAGACCGCTTCGCGCCGCGCGAGGAAGAGCTCTTCGACGAGCTCGGCGATCGCCGTCGAGTTGTTGTCGCCGATGATCCGGCGCGCCGCGTCGCGCGCCTCCTTCATGCCGCTGCCCATCGCGACCGAGAGCCCGGCCGCGCGGAACATCGGCACGTCGTTCGTCGCGTCGCCGACGGCGACCACGCGGCTCGGCGCGATGCCGCAGGTCTCCTCAAGCACCCGCAGCGCCTCCGCCTTGCCGCCGCACGGCGGGTGCAGGTCGACGACGGCGAGCGCGCTCTCGCGGTGCATCGGCAGGATGTTCAGCGGGAAGTGCGTCATGTACACGGGCTGCTCGACCGCGCGCTCGATGTCCTCCGCGAACGCCTGGGGCGAGTCGTGCGCGCTCGAGAAGTACGTGACGCGGATCACGAACTCGGCGGTGAGCTCGGCAGGGCTCGAAACGAACTGCAGCGCGGTCATGCCCGACATCGCCGCGGCCTCGACCGCGTTGCGCGGCGCGGTCGCGAGCTTCTTGTCCGCGCACATCACGACCATCGCCAGATCGCGCTCGCGACCGAACGCGAGCGCGCGCTCGAGCGTGCGGTTCGACAACACCCGCTCCTCGAGCATGCGCTGCGTGCGCGCGCAGTACAGCGCCGCGCCGTTGAACACGACCGCCGGAAGCGGCAGGTCGAGGGCGGCCAGGATCGGGTGCGCGGAGATGTTCGAGCGCCCCGTGGCGACCATGACTTGGACGCCGCGCCGGGCGGCCTCCTTCAGCGCCGCGTGCGTGCGCGGGTGAACGCGGCCCTGGTCGTCGAGCAACGTGCCGTCCAGGTCGAACACGATCGCGTCGAAGTCGCGGTCGATCATCGGATCATTGTAGGGCACGGCGGCGGTCGGCTCTCCGACGTCAGCGTGCCTCGAACACGACTTTCATCACTTGTCCCGCGGCGATCTCGATCTCCTGGGCCTGCGCTCGCGGGCTGCCCTCGTTGCCCATCGGGAAGCAACGGACGCGGTAGCGGCCGGGACCGAGCCCGCGCACGCGTTGCGTCCGCAAGAACGTCCCCAAGTGCGTCCGCCGATCGACTTTCACCGCGTTCGTGTCGAGCGATTCCACGCGGACTTCGAACCACTCGCGCGAGCCGCTGGGCGATTCGCCGACCAAGCTGAGCTCGAGCATCCCCGCTCGCCGCACGACGAAGTCGACGCCGCGGCGGATCTCGCCCGGGCCGACCGACAGCGGCGCGGACGAGGCGGATTCGACGCTCTCGCCGCGCACGCTGACCACGAGCGGCTCGCCCGATCGAACGCCGCGCAGCTGGTAGCGTCCCTGATCGTCGGTGGGCGTCGAAGGCGTCACGGTGGGCTTGGAATCGATGCGCACGTTGCCGCGGTCGTCCTCGCGCATCTCCATCTCGTAGAGGTGCGCGTCCTGAGCGGCTCCGTCCGATGCGGCCGCGCTCACGTCGACGCGC
>CAZQHA010000346.1:0-4955 GCA_964592795.1 uncultured Planctomycetaceae bacterium
GACGACGACATAGCCCGATCGGACGGCGTCCATCCCGGCGCTGTATTCGAAGAAATTCGGACTCAGCGACGGAGCGCATTTCTCCGCAACACCCCACGCGCCATGCGTCCAGGCGACGACGCGGCGCGGGCGCGGCGGGATCGCTTCCATCGGCGCCGCGACGATGGTGAGGTTGATTCGAAAAGCCTCGGTGCCGGACGCCGACTCCGACACGCCGACCGCGTACACGCCGTTGCCCGAGATGCCGCGGCCGTTGCTGTACGAGAATCCTCCAGGAAGATCACCGAGCGGGCGCACCGCGGTCGATGTGAACGCCGCCGCTTCCAATCCGGTGGGGCCGTATCCGCGGCCGACGCCGATCGCGCCGCTGTCGGAGACGCGCATGATCGCGCTGTCGACGATTCCGCCCGCGAGATCTCCCCAGCCGAGCATGTCGCGGTGCGCTTCGTTGCCGGACACCGAGTAGCTGTATCCGACGTAGTGCGAGCCGTCGCCCGACGCGTCGTACGCCCAGCTGCCTTCCGGCCCGCCGGGAATGTCGCACTTGCCCACCATTCCGGTCGCGGCCTTCCACACGAACGCCTCGAAGTGCGGTGTGCCGAATCCCAAGCACGACGAGGCGCCGGTCGAGAGGCTGTGTCCGACGACGGTCGAGCCGTCGGCGGAGACACCCCACGCTTCGCTGTGAAACAGCCCGCCGGGCAGATCGCCGAGCGGCGTGAAGGTCGACTGTGCGTGCGCGGTTGCCGCGGAAAGCGCGAGGATCGGAACGATTGCGATGCGACGGGTCAGCATCTTCATGGCGAACTCCCTTGTGTTCGGAGCGGAACAGTTCGCTAGTGACCCGAAGCTCCCGCCGTGGAACGGTTCGGCGACTTTTCGGAACCGGACGCCCCGCGGGTCGCGTGTATAGGAGGTAGGGAGTACGCTGGAGTGGCTTCCGATCCCACTCCTCTCTCTCCGGAGGTCGATCGATGCACTCACGCACGTCGTGGCTCGCGCTCGCTTCGCTCAGCACGAGCGCATTCGCCGGCAACGTCCACGTCGTCAGTCCGTCGGGTCCGCACACGCAGATCCAATCCGCAGTCGACGCCGCGTCGGACTACGACACGATCCTCGTCAAGCCGCATCCTTCGTCGTCGGCGCACTACGGCGCATTCACGGTCCACGGCAAGTCGCTGGCGATCGTGGGAGATCCTGGTCCGGGCCAAGTCGTGAGGGTGCGCGGCGAGATCGGCATCGACTCCACTCCCGCCGAGGGATTGCTGCTCCTCGCGCGTCTGGATGGCGGCGGCTATTGGGCCGATTCGATTCCGTACGTGCCCCCAACGAAGGCCCTGCGGACCGGATCGAACCTGGGTTCGCTGCGCGTCGAATCTTGCACGTTCAAAGGGCTCTCCCCGGTGTGCGTCTGGATCGAGGCCGACGCCGACGCGCAGTTCGTCGCGTGTCAGATCGACGGCGGCGACAACGTGTGGCCCAATCCGCAGTACGACGGTCGTTTGGGCAACGGCGTGTACTCTCGCGCGACGGCCTTGCGCTTCTTCGGCTGCGCCGTCACCGGCGGCAACGGCGGCACGCAGACGCATCCCGATCCGGAGGTCGGGATCATCTACGGGGGCGACGGCGGCGACGCCGTCGAGATCGCCGAAGGTCTCCTGTTCGCAACGGACAGTTCGTTCATCGGCGGACCGGGCGGACCCGGCAGCTTGATCTGGTGTCCCGAACAAGGCTGGGGATTCGGCGGCGACGGCGGCGACGGACTCGTGGTCGGCCACGGGGTCTCGGCCGCGTTCGTCCCCGCGGAGGCCTTCACGTTGTCGTGCTCGCTGCAAGCGGGGCTGGGCGGCGCGGGAGGGACGATTTGCAGCGGGCCGGACGGTGTCCCCGGCATGCCCGTTCGCGTCCAGTGGACCGGGTCGTGGCAAAACTTCGCGAACGGTCAAGCGCGCTATCTATCCGGTGTGCCGCTCGCGGACGCGAACTCGACGATCTCGGTGCTCGCGAAGGGCAAGCCCGGCGACCGCGTGTACGTCCGCGCCGAGGAAGTCGGGCCGCGGTCGGTCGTGCCGCCGGCCGCCGGAACGACGCACGCGGGGCTGGGCGCACAGAAGAAACCGCGGCTCGTCTTCTTGGGCGTGATCCCGGCATCGGGCACTCTCGCGACCACGCTTCCCGCGGGAGCGCTCCCCGCCGGGGCCGATTCGAAGTGGCTGCGGCTGCACTCCACGTTCGTTCTCGCCAACGGCACCGTCGCGGAAGGGAACGACTTCCTCGTGGCGGTCGTCGACGCGGCGTTCTGATCGCGACTCCTCACGAAACAGCGCACTCCTCGAGAGGCCGCACTTCGTCTCCCTCGGCACGATCCCGCGTCGGGCACGCTGTCGGCGACGATTCCCGCCGGACCGCTCGCCGCAGCCGCAGAGAGCGCGTGGTGGCGACTGCGCTCGACGTTCGTCCTCGCGAACGAAACCGTCGCCCAGGGCAACGACTTCGTCGTCGCGATCGTCGACGGACAGTATTGAGGCGCCGCGGACCTCCGGATCGAAATCGGAAGGGCTGCGGGTGACTCCGCGAGTCCGCCGTGGAACGGATCGGCGAGCTTTGGGAACCGGACGCCCAGCCGATCGCGTGATTGAGGGGTAGGGGGTACCCTGTATTGGCTCCCGGCCCCCTCTCCTTCTTGGAGTTCGATCGATGCTGTCGCGCACCGCGTGGTTCGCATTCGCCTCGCTGAGCACGAGCGCATTCGCCGGCAATGTTCACGTCGTCAGCCCTTCCGGTCCGCACACGCAGATCCAGTCGGCGGTCGATGCCGCGTCGGACTACGACACGATCCTCGTCAAGCCGCATCCGTCGACGTCGAGCTTCTACAACGGATTCACGGTGACCGGGAAGTCGCTGGCGATCATCGGCGATCCGTTGCCGAGTCTTCCCGTGAACGTGCGCGGCGAGATCAAGGTCGAGTCGCTGCCGCTCGGCGGGCTCGTCGTGATCGGCAGCGTCCAAGGGCGCGAGCTCTCGAGCACCGGCCTCGCGTTCCGCACGGTCGACAACGACGGCGCCGTCCGCATCGAGAAGTGCACGCTGACCGGCGCGAACAGCGCTCCGCTGGCAGTCGACCGCGTCGCGTTCGTCGGCGTCGACGCCGACACGCAGTTCTTGTCGACGACGCTCAGCGACGGACCGGCGGTCCCCGCGGTCGTCGCGCCGCTGTACGGTCAGACGGCGCTGTACTCGCAAGCCGCGGCACTGCGTCTCTTCGGCTGCACGCTGTTCGGCGGCGCCGGCACGACCGAGCTCGACGAGGAAGGCGGTCCGGGCGGCGATGGCGGACATGCGCTGCAAGTGTCCGAAGGATTCGCGTTCGTCGCAGACAGCACGCTCGAGGGAGGCGACGGTGCCGCCGGAGCGTGGGACAAGGACACGTGCGATCACGGCGGCGACGGTGGTGACGGCGGTGACGGCATCGCCGTGGGCGAGACACCCACGCCCGCGGCGCTCGCACAGGTGTTCACGCTGACGAGCGCGATGCAGGGCGGCTCGGGCGGAATTCCTGGCGCGGGCTGCTCTGGCAACGGAAGCGCCGGTCAAGCCGGCCTCGCCGTGCGCGTCCACTCGAACGGCGCGTACCAGAACTTCGCGAACGGCACCGCGCGCTACCTCTCGGGCACGCCGCTCGCGCGCACCGGCGCGAACGTGTCGCTGACGGCGAAGGGCGCGAGCGGCGATCGCGTGTACGCGAGGATCGAGATCGTCGACCCGCCGAACGCGTTCCCCACCGGCGGCGCGAGCCACTCGCCGCTCGGACATTCGCTGAAGCCGCGCGTCGTATTCCTCGGCACGATTCCGCCGTCGGGCACGCTGAACGCGACGGTCCCGGCGGGCACGCTCGCGGCCGGCGTCGATGCGAAGCTGTGGCGGTTCCACGCGATCTTCGCGCTATCGAGCGGCGCGGTCGTCGAAGCGAACGACTTCACGGTCGCCGTCGTGCGCTCGACGTTCTGAACGGCGCTAGCATGTCGGGATGACCGACGACGCCCCGGAACGTCCGCGCATCGACCGCATCGGCGACTTCCGAATCCTGCGCACCCTCGGCGAGGGCGGCATGGGCGTCGTCTACGAGGCCGAGCAGGAGAATCCGCGCCGGCGCGTCGCGCTCAAGGTCGTGCGCTCCGCGCGCATGATCCCGGAGATCGTCAAGCGCTTCGAGCGCGAGGCGCACGTTCTCGGCCTCCTCCAGCACCCGGGCATCGCGCAGATCTACCACGCCGGCACCGCGGACCTCGGCGACGGCCCGCAGCCCTTCTTCGCGATGGAGCTCGTCCACGGGCGGCCGCTCACGGAGTACGCCGACGAGCAGAAGCTCGACGCGCGCCAGCGCATGGAGCTCCTCGCGCGCATCTGCGACGCGCTCGACCACGCGCACCAGAAGGGCGTGATCCACCGCGATCTGAAGCCGGGCAACATCCTCGTCGTGCCGGAGACCGTTTCGACGAGCTCGGTCACGCACGTCTCCAGCGCCAACGCGCGCCTCGACGACGTCGCGCGCGTCGGCCAGCCCAAGGTCCTCGACTTCGGCGTCGCCCGCGTCGTCGAGTCCGATCTGCCCGAGCAGACGATGCACACGGCGGTCGGACAGCTGCTCGGCACGGTGCAGTACATGAGCCCCGAGCAGGTGACGGGCAAGTCGGCGGAGGTCGACGCGAAGAGCGACGTGTACGCGCTCGGAGTCATCGGCTTCGAGCTCGTGTGCGGCAAGATGCCGTACGAGCTGCGCGGCGTGGGCGTGCTCGAGGCGGCGCGCGTCATCGAGCACGTCGAGGCGCGCACGCTGAGCTCCATCGATCGCAAGCTGCGCGGCGACGTCGAGACGATCCTCGCCAAGGCGCTCGAGAAGGAGCCGGCGCGCCGGTACGCGAGCGCGGCCGAGATGGCGGCCGACATCCGGCGCT
>CAZQHA010000347.1:0-4952 GCA_964592795.1 uncultured Planctomycetaceae bacterium
CGGCGGCAGGTGCAGCGCGACGACGTGGATGCGGTAGTACAGGTCCTCGCGGAAGCGCTTCTCGCGCACCTCGCGCTCCAGCTCGCGGTTCGTCGCCGCGATCACGCGGACGTCGGCCGTGCGGGTCCTCGTCTCGCCCAGGCGCTCGAACTGGCGGTCCTGCAGGACGCGCAGCAGCTTGACCTGGAGCTCGAGCGACGCGCTCGCGATCTCGTCGAGGAAGAGGGTCCCGCCGTGCGCGGCCTCGAACTTGCCGGGCTTGTCGCGCATCGCGCCCGTGAACGCGCCGCGCGCGTGCCCGAAGAGCTCGCTCTCGAGCAGCGCGTCGGGGAGCGCGCCGCAGTTGACCTCGACGAACGGCGCGTTCGAGCGGCTGGACTGCGCGTGGATCGTCCGCGCGAGCAGCGACTTGCCGGTGCCGGTCTCGCCCTCGATGAGCAGCGTCGCGCGGGTATCGGCGAGCGCCTCGACCGTCTGCAGCACGCGTTGGAACGCCGGATCGCGCGTCAACACGTTGCCGAGGTCGAAGCGCTGCGAGAGATCCGCGCGCAGCTTTCGATTCTCGACGCGCAGCGCGCGGTTCTCGAGGCCGCGCGCGAGCGACACCAGCACCTGGTCGACCGACACGGGCTTGCACAGGTAATCGCAGGCGCCGGCGCGCATGCTCTCGACGGCCTCGTGCACGGATCCGAAGCTCGACAGCACGATCGCCGCGGGACCGTCGGGTCGAACGAGGAGCTCGTCGAGCGCCGGTGCGCCGAGCGTGTCTTGGTCGCACACGCAGGCGTCGAAGGCGTGCTCCGCGAGCAGGCGTTGGAAGCGCTGGACGCCGGTCGCGACCTCGGCCGCGTGTCCGGATTCGCGGATGCGAGCGGCCAGCTCGCGTGCGAATTCCTCGTCGCGGTCGACGACGAGCACGCTCGCCGCGAGGCCGTTTTCGGACGCCATGTCGACCTTTTTCGACACGGCGGGGCGCGCGGGTTGAACGGCGTGGACGCGGGCTACGCGGCCGTCGCGATCTTCACCCGGTCCCAGGGGACGTGCTCGAGCGGCGCAGTGAGCAGGAGGACGTCGCCGGCGCCCTTCGGACCGCTCCGCGCGTCGATCTCGGCCTGAGCTTCCGCCGCGAGCCGCTCGACGAGCGGCGCGAGATCGGCGTCGATCCACAGGCACAGCGTGACGTCGTCGTCCGGACCGTGGCGCTCGAGGAAGCGCCGCAGGGGCGAGCGCCAATCGTCGTGCTCGCTCTGGATCGCGCACAGCTCGACGCGCGAGCGCGATCCGGCGAGCCACGCGTCGGGCGTCTTCAGGCCGAGCTCGGCGAGGATCCGCGCCAGCGCGTCCGGCGTCGGCCGGAGCGGGGCGGTGTCGCGCTCGAGCACCGCACGCGCGAGCGCGTCGTCCGGGATCGTGTGCACCCGGGCGCGGGGGAGGCCCGACGCCGTCGCGAGCTCACGCTGGAGGTGCGTCATGACCCACACCTCGTCGAACGGCAGCAGGATCTCGAGATCACGCTCCTCGAAGCGGGTCTTCCGCCAATCGAAGTACGCGACGCGGCGGTCGGCCGACGGGGTCGGATGCTGCGCGAGCGAGCGCGGTAGATCGTGAAGAGCGGCCTGGTGCACGACCGTCGCGCCGCGGAGCTTCACGGGTGCGTCGGCGATCCGTGCGCTGCTCGGCCGGCGCGTCTCGATCGCGCCGACGCTCACGCCCGCCTGCTCCAGCGCGCGGACGAGGGCGCGGCCGATGTCCGATGTCTCGAACGCGGAGACGACGACGTACGAGCTCATGCGGCGAGCTCCTGGGCGCGCGCGAGGATCTGCTGCGCGATCGTGCGGCGGTCGTAGCGTTCGCAAACCTCCCGCTGTGCGCTTCGACCGAGCTCACGCGCCGCGCTGCGATCGCGCGCGACCCGTTGCAGGATCTCGACCAGGTGATCGCACGAGGGCTCGGCCCACTGGTGCCCGCGGAAGAGCGGCGCTTCCGCGCAAGCCGCTTCGGGCACCGGGACGAGCGCGCAGTCGATCAAGTGGCTGTTCTCGTCGTGCATGAACTCGAGGTTGCCGCCGAAGCGCGTGCCGATCGTCGGCAGGCCCGCGGCCATCGCTTCCATGTACGGGCGGCCCCAGCCTTCGCCGCGGCTGGGCATCACGTACGCGTCGACGGAGCGGTAGAGGCCGAGCACGCGCGACTCGGGCCAATCGCCGGCGAGGCACACGACGTTTCGTGCCGGACCGATCTCGTCGAGGACGCGCGCCGTGAGCTCCGCGGCGGAGAGCTTGGCCGACGACGTGAGCTTGAGGTAGAGCACGACGTCGTCCTTCGGATCGAACGCCCGCGCGAACGCACGCAGCAGCACGTCCCAACCCTTGCGCAGGCTCCAGTCGAACATCGAAAGGAACGCGAAGCCGCGCCGCGAAGGGAGCTCGACCGGGTCGGCGTCGTGCGGCTGCGCGAGCGCGCCGGGGATCTTGCGCAGCTTGCTCCGCTCGACGCCCGCGCGCGCGAACGTGTCGACGTTGAACTGAGAGGGCACCCAGATCTCGTCGAGCGCGTTGCACTTCTCGACCCACGCGGAGGGGATCCGGTCGGTCTCGAACATCGTGCGGCCGACGGTGGCAAGCGCGTCGGGTGCGATCTGGAAGCGACTGGCGAAGTTGTGCTGCACGAGCACGTGACCGGAGAGCGGCACCGTCGCCTGCAACCGCTCGAAGCGGCGCCGCTCCTCGAGGGAGAGCTCCGCGCGCCGCTCGCTCCATTTCAAGGGGATCGTCGACACGAGCGCGCCGACGTCGTCCAGGCCGAGGACGAACTGGCGCGCCTCGCTCGCGTAGCCGCTGGGATCGTAGAGCGGCGAGCTCCACGCGATGTGCGTCGTGCGAACGGGCTTCGGTCCGCGCGCGCGCACGCGCGACACGAGGTCGTCCGCGAGCTCGTGGAATTGCTTCACGCTGCGCTCGGGCCCCCAGCCCGCGAAGATCTCGCCTTGCGCACGCCGGCCGCGCTCGCGCGCTTCGTCGCGCTGCTCGAACACGCGGCGCATCAAGGCCGCCGTGTGCTCGACCGACGGGCGCGCCCAGCGTTGGTCGGGCGTGTAGTACGCGTTCTCCGCCGTCTGCTCCGCGCCGACGGGCTCGAGCTCGCGGACGTCGATCAAGTAGCTGTTCTCGTCGGTCATGAAGTCGAGCTGGCCGCCGAAGCGCGTGCCGATCGTCGGCAGCCCCGCGGCCATCGCTTCCATGTACGGCAGACCCCAAGCCTCGCCGCGGCTCGGCAGCACGAACGCGTCGCCGGCCGCGTAGAAGTCGACCATGCGCTCCTCGGAGAGGAACTCGTCGACGAGAAGGATCGGCGCGCAGTCGCGCGCGCGCAGGCCGCGCTTCTTCAGGTGTCGCTCGATGCGTTGGCGCAGCGGGGGATCCTTGCGGTAGCCGGGATACGCGCGGATCGCCAGGCACACGTCGTCATTCTTGGTGAACGCGCGTGCGTAGGCTTCGAGGAGCACGTCCCAGCCCTTTCTCAGCGACCACTGGAACACGGACACGAACGTGAAGCCGCGCTTTCCTTCGATCGGATACGGATCGCGCCGCTCTCGGAACGGCGCGAGGTCGAGGCCGGGCTGGAAGAGCCGCAGCTTCTCGCGCGGAACGCCGCCGGCCGCGAACGTGTCGAGGTTGAACGCGCTCGGGACCCACACTTCGTCCATCGCCTCGCACGCGTCGGCCCAGCCCGGCGGCAAGCGGTCGGTCTCGAACATCGTCATGCCGACGTAGGCGTCGAGCCCCGGATTCTGTCGGCGGTAGCTCTCGAAGAAGCTCGCGCCGTTCCACGCGACGGGCGGATGGAAGCAGACGTAGACACCCGACGTCACGCGCTGCTGCATGAGCTGGTTCCAGGCCGCGGCTTCCTTCGGGCGATCGGACATCGCCTGCGCGAACTCGCGGTCGATGCCGTAGCTCTGCAGCTGCACCTGGACGCCGCTCCGCGCGAGAGCCGGCAGCACCATGCGCGAGATGCGGGCGTAGCCGCTGTAGTTGAATGGGGCCGCGCCCCAGCGGAGCCCCACGCTGGCGGAAGCTCGCGTGCCCATCGGTGTCCGCTGCCGGTGGCCGATCGCTCCGAGCCGCTCTTCCACCGCATCCCCCGCGTGCTCCCAAGTGAATCCGCTGCGGATGCGCTCTCGTCCGACCCACCCGCGCTCCTTCGCGCGCCCCGGATCGGCGTGCACTTCGCGCAGGATGCGCGACAGCGCCGCGGTGTCCGGTTGCGCGAGCCAAGGCCGGTCGACGGTCGCCAGCTCGCCGACCCGCGCCTCGGGCAGCCGGATCTCGCGCGCCGGGACGAGCCACGCGCACTCTTCGTCGCAGAAGTCGAGCGCGGCACCGCTCCCTGTCACGATGACGGGCAGCCCGCTCGACATCGCCTCGGCGATCGGGAGGCCGAAGCCTTCGCCGAGGTAGGGGTGCACGAGCGCGTCGCAGGCCGTGAAGAGCCCCGGCATCTCGGCGTCGGACAGCGTGTCCTCGAGGTGCAGGATCTCCGGCGCGTTCGGGCGCGACGCGAACTCGCGGATCTTCTCGCGCGCGGTGCCGCCCTTGTAGATCGAGCCGGCGCCCAGGTCCTTGATGACGAGGCACACGTCGTCTTCGGCGGTGAACGCGGAGCCGTACGCGTCGAGCAGGACGTGGATGCCCTTGCGCAGGATCGTCCCGCCGACGAAGAGGAACTTGAAGCGCTTCTGGGTCGCGAGCGCGCGCGGCGTCGCGCCGGGGCGGAAGCGCGACACGTCGACGCCGCACGGGACGACGTGGACGCGCTCGGGATCGACGCCGCTCTTCACGAAACAGTCGCGGACGTAGTGCGTCGCGACCCACGTCTCGTCGACGGTGGTGTTCAAGGGCTCGATCCAGGACTTCGGCAAGCTGCCGAACTCCCAGTGCTGCATCACGACG
>CAZQHA010000348.1:0-4924 GCA_964592795.1 uncultured Planctomycetaceae bacterium
GCGCTCCCACGCGCGCATGCGGTCCGCGCGGCGCTACGAGAGGCTGGCGGTGTCGGTCTCGTCGAGACCCTCGTAGAAGACGTCGAACACCTCGCCGGGCTTCGGCATGACCTCGCCGAACTCCGCCAGCGGGATCTGACCCTCGGACTTGCCGCCGATGTCCATCACGACGGTGCCGGTGCGCTCGTCGACCGAGTCGACGCGGGCCTTGACGATCGTGCCGGGCTTGTTGTCCTTGACCGAGTCGGAGAGTCGCTCGGTGAGCTGCGAATCGCTGATGCCGCCCAGGGCGGCCTTCATCTTGCGCTCGAGCTCCTCGGGGTCGATCTCGAACTGCTTGATGCGCTTGCTGGCGAGGGCCATGAAGAAAGAATCTCTAGGGGTTTGGGGGACGGGCGCGCGACGTGCGGAGCCCGCAAAATCGACCGCGACGGGCGCGATCGAAGCGCGAGAGTCTAGCCGCCCGGCCTAGGAGCTGGCAACCGCGGCGCTACCATCTCGACGCCGCGAGTCACCCCCATGAAGCCGCATCTGTTCGCCCTCGCCGCGCTTTTCCTCGCGGGCTGCGCCGAGCGATCGACGCCTCCGGAGACTCTCCCCGCCATGAACGCTCCTCCCACTCCCGCGCCGACCCGCGTCGAAACCGCAACGCTCGGCGCCGGCTGCTTCTGGTGCGTCGAGGCCGTCTACCAGGAGCTCGACGGCGTCTTGTCCGTCGAGTCCGGGTACGCGGGCGGCAAGACCGAGAACCCGACCTACAAGGAGGTCTGCAACGGGAACACCGGTCACGCCGAGGTGTGCCGGATCCGATTCGATCCCGCCCGTGTCAGCTTCGAGAAGGTCCTCGAGGTGTTCTTCCAAGTGCACGATCCGACGCAGCTCAACCGCCAGGGCAACGACGTCGGCACGCAGTATCGCTCCGCGATCTTCTTCCACGACGAGGCGCAGCGCGCGACCGCGGAGCGCATCAAGCGCGAGCTCGACGCCGCGGGCGCGTGGGACGCGCCGATCGTGACGGAGATCGTCCCCGCGACGAAGTTCTGGAAGGCCGAGGACTATCACCAGAACTACTACCGCGACAATCCGACGCAGGGCTACTGCGCCTACGTCGTGCGACCGAAGGTCGAGAAGTTCCGCAAGGTCTTCAAGGATTCGCTGCGGAAGAGTCCCTGACCGGCGACGCCTGGCGCACTCCGGTGGCCGCGGTTAGCCTCGGCCAAGACTGAGATCTCGCGCGGTCGCCGCGCCAAGGAGTGTCCATGCGCGCCGCGCACCGCGAGGGCGGACTCGTTTCTGGAATCGTCGCGTCGATCGCGGCGCTGTGCCTTCCCGCGACGGCGGGCCAAGCGACCGGGGCGCGCACCGGCACCGTCCCGCAGCCCCATGCGCTGGCCGCGTTCGAGGTCCTCGACAACGTCGAGGGCCCGTGGGTCAACCTGAACGTCGTGCCCGTGCGGCCGCTGCTGCTCGGCACGCGGGGCACGTTCGCGATCAACACGCATGCGAGCACGGTCGTGCGCATCTCCGCCGCCGCGACCGTCGTCGGCACGTTCTCCGTTCCGTGGGGACCGGTGTCGATCGCGGAGCGAACGAGCGACGGCGAGAGCGAGCTGCTCGTCGTCTGCCGCGGCACGCACGTGCTCGTGCGGCTCGATCCTCTCACGGGGGAGACGCTGGCGACGCTCGACCTGCCCTTCGAGCCGGCCGACATCGTCGTCGACGCCGCGCGCGACGCGGCGTTCATCGCGTGCTCGGGCGCCGACAGCGTCGTCGAGGTCGACCTGGCGCTCAACACGATCGCGCACACGTACGCGATCCGCGGGAAGCACCCGGTGTTCCTGTCGTTCGACGCGCACGGCCGCGTGCTCGTCGCGCCGCAGCTCTCGGGGAACAACTCCGGCACCGTCAGTCGCGCGCTGACGCCGCTGCAGGCCGACGAGTCGGGACTGATCGATTTCGCGACGCACCCCGACGTGATCACGGGGCTGCCCGACGAGGACCTCTTCGCGATCGATCCGGTCGCGAGGACCGTCACGGCGGTCGCGAAGGCCACCGGCTCGGTGTTGTTCGCGCACGGCGTGAACCCGTCGACCGGCGAGCTGTGGCAGCTCAACACGGAGGCGAACAACAAGGACCCCGAGCGGCAGACGGAAGCCTCGATCCGCGGGTTCGTCGTCGACAACCGGCTGACGATCGTCGACGTGCCCGCGCCCGCGGCGCCGGCGGCGACGAGCCACACCATCGTGAACCTCGACGACGTCGATCCGTCGACCTCCGGTGTGCAGTACGACCGCGCGCAGTCGGTCGGCCAGCCGTACGCCCTCGCGTTCACGTCCTCCGGCTACGCCGCGGTGTGCGGGCTGCTCACCGACAACGTGGCGATCCTCGATCCCGCCGGCGCGCGCGTCCTCGAGATCGATTTGCCCGCCGGCTCGATCCCGCGGGCCGCGCTGTTCGACGCGAGCGGCGAGTTCCTGCTCGTCTACTGCTGGGGGCGGAACACGCTCGACATCTACGGGCTGTCCACGCCGAGCATTCCGCTCGCATCGGTCGACCTCGGCTTCGATCCGGCGCCCGCCGACGTGCGCGCCGGGCGCGCGCTGTTCTACTCGGGGCGCTTCTCGCTCCAGGGCAACGCGTCGTGCGCGAGCTGTCACGTCGAGGGACGCACCGACATGCTGCACTGGAACTTGTCGGACGCGGCGCGCGACGACAAGGGGCCGATGGTCACGCAGACCTTGGCGAGCATCGAGCGCAACGGCCCGATGCACTGGCGCGGCGAGCGCGAGTCGCTCGCCGACTTCAATGCGGCGTTCGACAAGCTGCTCGGCGGGGAGCCGCTCGACACGACTCCGGGCGGAGAGTTCGACCAGTTCGAGGCGTTCGTGCTCTCGATCCAGAGCCCGGCGAATCCGCTCGAGCATCCCTCGCGCATGGTGTTCGACCACGGCGGGCTCGCGCCCCCGGCGGGCTTCTCCGCCGGACGCGGCTCGGCGCTGCGCGGCCAGCGCGCGTTCTTCGAGAACCAGCAGGACGTCGGACGCTCGTGCAACGCGTGCCACATGCTGCCGACCGGCACGAGCGGCGACACGAGCTCGACCGGCAAAGCGGATCCGCTTCCCAAGCGCACCCACTTCAAGGTTCCGCAGTTCCTCGAGATGTGGCGCAAGGAGCAGCCGATCGTCGACGTGGTCTTCGCCGGCGAGGGCCCCGTCGCGTATCCGCTCCTGGGCGGCGCGCTGACGCACGCGGGGCGCATGAACTCGCTGTTCGACTTCATCGACATCGTGTTCCGGCAGATGCCCGACTCGCACACGGCGGATCTCCTCGCGTTCCTCTCGCAGCTCGACCAAGGGCTCGCGCCGGCCGTGGCCCGCGCGGGGCATCTCTCGCCGTCGACGCGCTCGTCCGCCGGGCCCGTGCTCACCGACTACCTCCTGCCGCAGGCGCGCGCGCGCAGTATCGACGTCGCCGCGTACGGCCGCGCCGACTTCGGCGCGGGGCTCGTGCCGATGCGCTGGGCGTACGATCGCGCGAGCGACCGCTTCGTCGCGGAGGACTCGCGCCTCCCAAGCGTTCCGCTCGCGTTCTTCCTGAGCCAAGCGCAGTCGAGCTCCGCGAACCTCGTCTTCGTCGGCCTGCCGGTCGGCATGGCTCGGATGTTCGGCATCGATTTCGACGGCGACGACTTTCCGAACGTCGACGAGACCGTCGTCGGCACGGATCCGTTCGAGCCCGACAGCGACGGCGACGGCTTCGGAGACGGACACGAGATCGCGCACGAGTCCCGTCCGATGGATCCGACCTCGCACCCCGTCGACACGACACCGCCCGCCGTCCTGAACCCGCGCGTGCTGTGGGTCGCGGGCCGGACGGCGGCGATCGCGTTCGAGACGAGCGAGCTCACCTCGTGCGAGGTCGAGTACGCGCTCGCCGGCGGGTCGCCGGAGCTCGTGAGCGAGCCGTCGCTCGCTCGCGTGCGCCGCGTGCTGCTCACGGGACTCCTCCCGAGCAGCGGACCCGGCGTCGAGTCGGTGTACTCCGCCGTGCTGCGCGTCACCGACGAGGGCGGCAACGTGACGAGCACCGCGCTCCCGCCGATCCGGACCGGCGACTTCTTCTTCGAGCCGACGCCGAGCGGCATGCCCGAGGATCCGTTCACGGTCGTCGTCGGCGAGCTCTCCTGGATCGAGGAGCTGAAGTGGATCAATCCAAGGATCAGCCCGTCCGGGGTGCTCCAGGCGACCGCGCTCGCGCGCGTCGACAAGAAGCTCCAAGTGCCGCTCGCGCCGGGCGCGAGCGGCCAGGTCGTGATCGCGACGGTGCTCGTCAACGGCGTGCGCGCGCAGAGCTTCAGCTCGCCCCTCCCCACGCAGTTCACCGTGTTCGACGGTCCCCCGGCGATCCCCGGACCGTTCGTGATGTCGATGCCGACGAAGGACGACGGGCTCGCGACGCTCTCGTTCACGCTCGAGGGACTGTCGCCCGGCGACCGCGTGCAGCTCGTGATCGACGCGGTCGCGGTGTGCGACCCTTCGACGTACGACCCGTCCGCTCCGGATTTCGGCAGCGCGGACAACCCGATCCCGCTCGGCCGCTGGAGCTTCCCCGACACGCCGGCGGCGGCGCGCCTCCTGACGAGCGTCTACTAGCTCAGTCGATCTCGGGCACCGAGTCGTAGCTGCCGTTCCCCACCATCGACCGGATCGACTCGACCATCCGCTCCTGCGCGTCGGAGAGGCTCGAGTCGATCGGCGGACCGAACCGCACGCCGATCTTCTTCGGCCGGGGAAGCGTGCGTCCGCGCGGCCACGCGTCGTACGCGCCGCGGATCCCGCACGGAACGATCGGCACTCCGGCCATGCGCGCGGCGAGCAGCGCGCCGCCCTTGAACTCCTGCAGCGACCCGTCGCGCGTGCGCGTC
>CAZQHA010000349.1:0-4923 GCA_964592795.1 uncultured Planctomycetaceae bacterium
CTGTGGGCCTCCTTGACGCTCGCGTTGCTCACGCTGCCCGTCGTCATCGTCGCGACCGAAGAGGCGCTCGCCGCCGTGCCGAGCTCGATGCGCGAGGGCTCCTACGCGTGCGGCGCCACGAAGTGGCAGACGATCCAGCGCATCGTGCTGCCGCGCGCGATGCCGGGGATCATGACCGGCATGATCCTCGCGATCGCGCGCGGTGCGGGAGAGGTCGCGCCGTTGATGCTGGTCGGCGCCGTGAAGCTCGCGCACGACCTCGCGATCGACGCGCAGTTCCCCTTCCTCCATCCTGAACGCAGCTTCATGCATCTTGGGTTCCACATTTACGATCTGGGGTTCCAAAGCCAGAACAGCGAAGCGGCGAAGCCGATGGTCTACACCACGACGCTGCTCCTCATCGGAATCATCGTCGTGCTCAACGTGACTGCGATCGCGGTGCGGACGCGGCTGCGCAGGCGCTTCCTCGCGAACCAATTCTGAAAGGACGGATGTCATGGAGTCATCGCTCGGTGGTACGCTGCCGCTCTCTCGGCCACAGCCGCCGAGTCGGCGCATGAACGCAGGGGATGACACGTCTGCGCGCCCGACCCTCGCGCGGGAACCGGTAGGCGGACAGGCCTTCGAGGCGATCGCGCGCGCGGAGCACTTCGATTCCGAGGTGCACGTGAGCGTCTTCGACGAGGAGGCGGTGCTCGACATCCAGCGCTTCGAGCTGTGGTACGGCGCGAAGCAGGCGCTGTTCGAGATCTCGATGCCCGTTCCCGCGGGGAAGGTGACCGCGCTCGTCGGACCGTCGGGCTGCGGCAAGTCGACGCTCCTGCGCTCGGTGAATCGATTGAACGATCTCGTCGACTCGGTGCGCGTCGGCGGCGACATGCTGCTCAACAAGGATTCGATCTACGCGCCCGGAGTCGACGTGATCGAGCTGCGCAAGCGCATCGGGATGGTGTTCCAGAAGCCGAACCCGTTCCCGATGAGCATCTTCGAGAACGTGATCTACTCGCTGCGCATCGACGGCGAACGCGATCGCGGCGTGCTCGCCGAGGTGTGCGAGAGGAGCCTGCGCGGGGCCGGCCTGTGGGAGGAAGTGAAGGATCGGCTGAACGAGAGCGCGCTCCAGCTCTCCGGCGGACAGCAGCAGCGCTTGTGCATCGCGCGCGCGATCGCGGCCGAGCCCGAGGTGCTGCTCCTCGACGAGCCCTGCTCCGCGCTCGACCCGATCGCGACCGGCCGCATCGAGGATTTGATCGAGGAGCTGAAGGGCAGCTATTCGATCCTGATCGTGACGCACAACATGCAGCAGGCGTCGCGCACGAGCGACTTCACGGCGTTCATGTACCTGGGCCGCCTGATCGAGTACGGGCCGACGAACGACATGTTCCTCGCGCCGCACCGGCGCGAGACCGAGGATTACGTGACGGGCCGGTTCGGTTGATCGAGTCGGCGCGTACGATGGGGAGGATGCTCCTCCCCGTTCTCGTGCTGTCGGTGCCGTTCGCGTTCGCGCAGGACTCAGGGGGCGACAAGCCTCCGCAGGAAGGCCCGCCGGTCGAGCCGGGCTCCGAAGTCCCGTCGTGACCGCTCTGACCCGGTGAGGGCGCGCCGGTCCGTGGGACTGGCCAACATGCGTTCGCGACGAAGTGGGTGCTCGGCATCCGCGCGATCCCGAACATCGAGGCCGACCGCGCCAAGCTGCGGCTGACCGCGATGTACAACGCGAGCTCCGAGTTCCAAGTCGGCGTCGAGCTCAACCCGATCGCGCCGGACATCGGACCCCTCGCGAACTGGCGCGCGATCGACGAGACGGAGCACCGACCGGCGCTGATCTTCGGCACGTCGTCCGACCGCATCGGGACGCCGCACGGCCGAGCGATCTACGGCACGCTCTCGAAGGACCTCGAGGGCCTGACGGGGCTGCCGATCGCGCCCTACGCCGGCATCGCGTTCGGAACGTACGACGACGAGTGGGTGCCGATCGGCGGGCTCGTGATCCGTTGGGCCGATCGCGTCTCGACGACGTCGCTGTACGACGGCGAGAACTTGCACCACATCGCGAACTACGACTTCGACCGATCGTCCGTCGGGCTGATCGTCGCGGAGCAGGACGACGACTACTACGTCGGCGTGTCGTACGTCGCGCGGATCGGGAAGTAAGGCCTGGAAGCGCGTCGGCGCCGCGCGCTAGCCTGGCCGCGTGCCCGCGAGCCCTCCAACGCGCGCGATCGACGATGCCGTGAAGCGGTGCGCCGCGGCCGGCATCCCGGCCCGCATCGTCGAGGATCGCGCCGATGCCGAGCGCGCGATCGCCGCCGAGATCGCCCAGCTGATCCGCGCCAAGCCCGACGCCGTGCTCGGCTTGCCGACGGGGAAGACGCCGGTCGGGGTGTACCGGGAGCTCGCGCGGTCGCACCGCGACGAAGGGCTCGACTTCTCGCGCGTGCGAACGTTCAACCTCGACGAATACTGGGGTATCGGTTCCGACCACGAGGCCTCGTTCGCGCGCGCGATGCGGACGATGCTCTTCGATCACGTGAACCTCTCGCCGAGGAACATCCACCTGCTCGACGGGCTCGTGAAGCCTGAGCGAGCCGAAGCGCACTGCCGCGACTACGAGCGCGCGATCGAGGCCGCCGGAGGCATCGACCTTCTGATGCTCGGCATCGGTCGCAACGGCCACATCGCGTTCAACGAGCCCGGTTCGACCCGCGATTCACGCACGCGCGTCGTCGACCTCGACGAGGTGACGCGGCTCGACGCCGCCGCGACGTTCGGCGGACTCGAGCGCGTTCCGAAGCGGGCGATCACGATGGGCGTCGCGACGATCCTGGGCTCGCGACGGATCCGAGTCCTGGCGTTCGGCGCGTCGAAGGCGGAATGCGTGCGGAGCTTCGTCGAGAACCCGATCCATTCGAACGTGCCGGCGACGTTCCTGCGCGCGCACTCGGGGCTCGTGGGCGGGTTCGACGTTGCGTCGGCGGCGAAGCTGCCGGCATGAGTCAGCGGAACCGAATCGGTGTGGGGGGGACCGCACTGCGCACGTAGACGTGCAAGAAACTGTTCGCCCCGTCCGCGCTCATGCTCGGGTCGTTGCTCGCGAACGCGAACACACGTCCGTCCGCCGAGACGACGGCGCCGATTCCTCGCGACTTCCGATTCAGAGAGTTCACGGACACGAGCTCGGTCGATCCGCTCGAGTGGTCGTAACGGAACACGTGCCCCTGGCTGTCGAACGCCACGAATCGGCCGTCTGCAGAGATCGAGTTTGGCCTCGTCGGCAAGAGGTGGATCGGATCACCCACGCTCAGCGCGATGCGAGCCGTCGTCCCGGCCGCGAGGTCCCGCCGGAAAAGATCGGCGGCTCCTTCGGTGTCGTTTACCACGAGGTCCGAAGCGAAGCTGTGGAAGACGACGAACCGACCGTTCGTCGAGATCTCCGGGAACATGCTGGAGAGGTTGCCCGGAGAGCCGCTCGGAGTCGCGCTGACGAGCGTCAGCGTTCCCGTGAGTCGATCGCGCACATAGACGTCCGTGCCGCTCCAGGACCGCGGATTCGCGTCGACGTTCGAGTCGAATGCGACGAACCGGCCGTCCGCCGAAATCGACGGTGAGGCCGCGGGATTGCCGAAGCTCGCGCGCTCCGTCGTTCCCAAGAGACGGTCGTGAACGAAGACGTCGAAGCTCGGGTTCGGGTCCGCGGGGATGAGATCGCCGGCTTCCGAAATGAAGGCGACGAATCTTCCATCCGCGGAGATCGCGGGAGAGATCGTTTCGACGCCGGAGAACCAGAGGGTGTCTCCGACGGACTCTATTCCCCCCGTAGAGACGTTCACTCGTTCGGTGGTCTCGAGCCAGCGGTCGCGGACGAACACGTCGGTCCGACCGTTCGTGTCTCCGCTCACCAGGTTGGAGGCCCTGCTGAGGAACGCGACGTAGCGGCCGTCCGCGGACATCGACGTGTACATCGACGGACCGTCCGCGTCCGCTCCGCTCAGGCTCACGCTGACCCGTGACGTCACGCCGCTGACGCGGTCGTGGACGAACACGTCTTCCTCGTCGTTCCCATCGTTCGGAACGAGGTTGCTCGAGCGACTGCTGAACGCGACGAGCCTGCCCTCGGTGGACATCGAAATCCCCACGCCCGAATCTTGGTTGCCGACCACGCCGTTCGAGCTCACGTCGACGCACTCGTTTCGCAGCGGATGAAACGGGAAGACGATCGACTGCGACATCGCCGGCGCGCTCAGCGCGAGAACGAACCACGAGCCCCCGATTCCAAGTCTAGAGTCACTCACGACTCGCGCTCCTCTCCAGTGGTTTGCCGATCGCCGGAAGGACGGACGGCAAGTCTGCGCTTCGCTCGTCCTTAGCGCGAGCGTGCCAGGCGGTTTCCGGATTCGGCGCGATGTCGAGCATGGACATCCGCGCGTTGCCGGACTCTCGGATCCAGCGAACGTGTACTCCCCGCAGCCGTCACGTGCAGGATCGCTCGAGTGTGTGCGGGTTCGAACCGATTCGCATCAGGTCCGCACGACGAAGCGATCGGGCACCTCGTTGCGGTCGCCTTCGCGCCAGGGGAAGTGCTTCGACAGCTCGTCGCCGCAGCGGCGCACGGCTTCCGCGATGCCGTCCGCGAGCGAATCGCGTTTGATGCTCGCCAGCACGAGATCGCGCAGCAGCTTCCAGTGCTCCTCGCCGACCTTCGCGTCGATGCCGTCGTCACCGAGCACGATCACGCGGTGCTCGAACAGGCTCACGAAGATGAGCACGCCCGTCGATTGCTCGGTCTTGTGCAGGCCCAGGCGATAGAACTCCTGGAACGCTTGCTCTTCGACGACCTCGCTGGCGCGCTCCTCGAGCACGAACATGCGCGCGAAGTCGGGCAAGAGCTTCGCCATGAAGTATCCGAGCGCGCCGAGGCCC
>CAZQHA010000350.1:0-4887 GCA_964592795.1 uncultured Planctomycetaceae bacterium
CGTGCCGCCGCAGTACGAAGTGCTGAACCTCCAGTGGAGGAGCAGTTCGTCACCCGACCTCTCCGCATGCGTTTCGAATCGCCGCTTTTCGCAGTAGGGATCCGGACCACCGTTCACCGACACCCAATCCGGGAGCGTGATCTCGGACTCGCGCACGCAGGCTCCCTTCTCCTTGACGTCCAAGAAGTGGACGCGCAGCACGTTCGGCTTGCACGGCTCGGCGGAGAGCACGAGCAATTGGTCTTCGACCAGCGCGACCAGTTCATGTCCGAGCAGCAGGTGCGGCGTCGGGAGATTCGTCCGCTTCCAGAGCTCGAAGCCGCTCTCTGCGTTCACCGCGACGATGCCGCTGGGCATCTGCCGCATGTAGACGACCGCACCCGCCGGATCGAGGATCCCATTGGGTACGCGCGTGGGCTCAGCGGGTGCGGCGGTGTCGGTGCTCTGAGCGGACGCGACGCCAAGCGTCATCAGCAGGATTGCTCCGACCATGGAGGGCCTCGTCTTCCGGTTCGTTGCGTGTCCGTCGGCCGCGTACGCGCGGACGCCAGTACGGTTCGACAGGATCCGGCGGACGACGCGAGTATCGACACCACGCTGAGTGGACGTGAAGACATTGCAGAGTGACCAGACGTTCGAAGTCATGTGGCTCGACGGTCACGGCCTCGAACGGCCGTGTGGGACGTAACGTCGACGAATTCGCGCTTATTGGCGCCCGTGGACCTGCACGTCCGTCTCCGAACTGTCAGCGCGGCTTCGGCGTCGATTCGCGGAGCTTCGAAAGGTCGATCTGCTCTATGAGCTTGCCGTCCTTGCCGGACAGGACACGCATCCAGCCTTCGATCGGACACACAATGACCTCATCCGCCACGCCGTCGTCGTTGACATCGCCTCCCAATCCACAGACATCCACGCCAACCTCCATCGACTCGAACTCGACGCGCAGCAGCCGGCCATCCTTGCCGGAATAGACTTGGGCATACCCCTCGTCGAAGAACGGCGGTCGAAAGGACTCGTTCGCTCCGACGATCCAATCATCGATGCCATCCGCATCCACGTCTCCGAGCCGATCGAGGCTTGACGCAAATGCATCCATCCACGCGATGCCACCGCGCGACTTCACGGAATGGATGCGTCGCAAGTCCTTGCCGGAATACACGGTCGCGTGTCGATGAATCGCTCCGACAAGCACGTCGCAGATGCCGTCGCCATCACAATCCCCGACGGGAACCATCGACCAACCGAGGCTTTGAAAGGCTTCTCCTGCGACGCGCGCAATCGAGTGGCCGTCCCGCCCTGAGAACAGCTCAATCGCTCCGGGCGAGTAGTCCTCACTCGGTGATCCAACGACGAAATCGCCGTAACCATCGCCATCCGTGTCGCCGAGGCCAGCGATCGATTCACCGAAGAGTTCGGAAAAGGAGTTGGAGCTGCCACGCCTTTCGAGCAGCACAGCTCCGTCGAGTCCGCAGCGGATCTGCACGCAGTTTCCAGAGTAGTCGGGCCAGTTCACACCGCGCAGGCCGACGAGAAGGTCCGGAGTGCCGTCGCGATTGACGTCACCCGCGCTCGCGACTCGCCACGCCGAGCGGACCGTGAAGAGCGTCCGTGCATCGAGTCCCGAGTAGACGCACGCGAGATCCGAGCCCGCCCACGTCACTGCGACGTCGCACCGTTCGTCGGAATTCACGTCACCAAGGGATGCCATTGAGGAAGCGAAACCGAAGCCTGTTCGTTCCGGTTTCAGTGTCAGCAACATCTCGCGCGTCTTGCCGGAGACAACGAGCACGCCTTCTGAGTCCGTGATCATCAGATCCGGAGCGCCATCGTTGTCGATGTCCCCCGCGCTACGGACTGAGCTTTGGAGTCCGTTGATGTCGTCGACGGCCGCGCTGAGTGACGTGACCGCGAATAGTCCTACGCCTAGGGCTGAGAAGGAGGTCGCCATGGATGGGCGCGTCGGCCTCGTACAACAGCGCCTGCGACACGAGGTCGCGGTGAACTCCGAAACAATCGCCGCGATGGCGATGTCAGGTCTTCGCGGCCGCTTCCGTGATCTCGATCATCCGCTCGAGCGACAGGCGGGCTTCGGCGACGAGCTCCTTCGCGAGTATCGACACCACGTTGAGTGGACGTGAAAACATTGCAGGGTGACCAGACGTTCGAAGTCATGTGGCTCGACGGTTACGGCCTCGAACGGCCGTGTGGGACGTAACGCCCGCCCACGAGCTCTTATTGGTGCTCGCGGACGAGCGCGCGAGTCGCTGGCCGTATCAGCGCGGCTTCGGGGTCGATTCGCGGAGCTTCGCGAAGTCGATCCGCTCGATGAGCTTGCCGTTCTTGCCGGAGAGGAGCCGAACCCAGCCCTCGCCGGGACAAGCGATGGCTTCATCGGCTACTGCGTCTCCATCGACGTCGCCTACGCCGCACACGTCGACTCCAAATCGCCTGGACTCGAACTCGACGCGCAGCAGCTTCGCGTCCTTTCCCGAATAGACCTGGGCGTACCCTTGGTCGAACAGGACGGACTCGTTGGCGCCGATGATCCAGTCGTCGACGCCGTCGCCGTCGACATCGCCGAGGCGATCGACGCTGGACGCGAATGCGTCCGCCACGACGTGACCTCCACGCGATCCGACGGTCTGTATGCGGTGCAGGTTCCGACCGGAGCAGACGACTGCGGACGTGTGAAGTCCGCCCACCAGCACGTCGCGAATTCCGTCGCGATCTACATCTCCGACGGTCGCCATCGACCAGCCGAGGTTCTCTCCCTTTTCCGACTCACCTTCGAGCCGCGCGAGCACGCGCCCTTCGCGCCCCGAGAACACGACGATCGTTCCAGGCGATCTCCGGTCAAGTCCAGGCGCACCGACGAGAATGTCGGTGTGACGATCGCCATCGACGTCGCCGATGCCCGCGAGTGCTGTGGCATGAACGCCTGGTAGGAATTCGATCACGGTGCGCGCATCACGACCCGATTTCACCTGCACGCGAGCAGAGCCCAGAAGAATGTCAGGCGTTCCGTCCGCATCGACATCGCCGGCTGCGGCCACGTACCACGCACCGCGAAAGTCGAACATCGTGCTGCCATCGCGCCCCGAGTAGACGCACGCATGCCCGATGGGCGTCGTGTTCAGGTCGTACGATCCGGGAACGGGCCTCCAGCACACGACCACGTCCGACGCGCCATCACCATTGATGTCTCCGAGGCAATCCAGAGCGCGCGCGATCGGATCGCTCGCGACCTTCGGGCGCAGTTGGAGCAGGACCCCCCGCGACTTCCCCGACACGATCCAAACTGGACCGCCGGTCTTCGAGCGATCCGCGATCATCAAGTCGGAGATGCCGTCACCGTCCACGTCGCCTGCGCGACGAATACAGCTATGAAGCCCGTCAATCTCATCCGCGCGAACTCTCGTCGCGAGAATCGACAGTGCGGCAACGATTCCCACGGACAGGTAGGCGAGCCTCATGCTGATTCCTCCGCGTTAAGGTCCAACACGCGGTTGCGTGTTACGTCATCGGACGGCTTGCGGCGCTACTTCGGATTCGGCGTCTTCCTGCGCAAAACTCTGAGGTCGATGTCGTGGAGCAGCCCTCCGTCAGCGCCGCAGAGCAATTGAACGAAACGTCCCTTTGGACACGAGATCACCGCGTCCGGCACGCCGTCGCCGTTCACATCGCCGAGTCCGCAGACGTCGAGACCCGCCCCGTGATTCTCGAAGTCGACGCGCAGCAGTCTGCCGTCGGCGCCGGAGAAGACGCGTGCGTATCCCTTGTCGAACATCTGCGGCATCGCTTCGTTCGCGCCGGCGATCCAATCCTCGATACCGTCGCCGTTCACGTCGCCGAGGCGATCGATGCTGGACGCGAACGCGTCGAGTCCGCCGCGACTCCAACGAGTGTGCACCGAGTAGATCGGACGGAGATCTCGACCGGAGCAGAGCACGACGTAGCGGTGGATCGCACCGACCAGGAGATCGCGGATGCCGTCCTGATCCACGTCGCTCATCGAGGCCATCGACCACCCTAGATTGTCGGGGATGAGACCCATCGACTGCCCGAGGACGTTCGCGATTCTGCGCCCGTCTCGCCCCGAGAACAGTTCGACCGCTCCTCGATTCCAATCCGTGCCGGGTGCGCCGATCGCGACATCTCCGTGGCCGTCGCCGTCGACATCGCCGACGCCGGCCATCGACGTACCGAACAGATCCCCTGGCATGGGAACGGCGTCCCAAGCCGAGCGGGACAAAGGCGCGCGACTCTGCAGCTCCCGCACGATCGATCCATCGCGACCAGACGCTATCTGGACGCAGGCTGACTTGCGGACGCGCCAGAGATGGCTCGCAGAGAGCAGTACGTCAGGCACTCCGTCGGCGTCGACATCACCCGCTCGCGCGGCAACCCACGTGTTCGGGAACACGTAGAGCACTCCACCGTCGAGGCCGCAGTAGACGATCGCGTGGCCCGTCGCCGAGTAGTCGACTTCGGTGCCGGACCACGAGCTCGGCCATGGCCACGTCCGCCAACTCACGACCAAGTCCGGACGTCCGTCCCCGTTCACGTCGCCGAGCGAGTCCATCGCGCTCGGCAGACCCTGGAGGGAGTATCGCGGTCGCAGCGAGAGGAGCAGCTCACGAGTCCTGCCGGACAAGACCCACACGACGCCCGGTTTCGGAATCCGGTCCGCGATCATGATGTCGTTCGTGCCGTCTCCGTCCACGTCGCCGGCGTTGCGCACCGAGCTGTGGAGCTCGTCCCACTCGTCGCAGGCCGCGGAGATCGAAGTGAAGGGAGCGGCGAGCACTGTCACGATGGCCATCCCGAGCTTCATTCCACGTCGAGCAACCTAAACTCAACAACGCGGCGACCGACTGGTTCCGGTTG
>CAZQHA010000351.1:0-4877 GCA_964592795.1 uncultured Planctomycetaceae bacterium
CCTTGACGATCGGCGTGCGGTCGGGGACGGGGAGCAACTCGTCGAACCACTTGGCGGTGCGCGCGAGGATCTCCGACTGCTTCTCGTGGATCGAGCGCTCCGCGGGCGTCACGAGCACGAGCCGCGCGGCCGGGTCGATCGTCATGCGGTACTCGTGCTTCTTCGCCCAGTCATCCCACTCCTCGACCGCGGCGCGCGCGCTCTCGGGCAGCTCGGCCGGCAGCTTGCTCGGCGCGAACGTCGCGTCCTTCCAGGTGATCGTGACGTTGCCCCCTGCGAGCGCGGGCAGCGCGAAGAGCGCGAGCGAGCCGATCGAGAGACAGAGCTTCGTGAGCCACATGTTCAACGCCTTTCCTTCAACCAGCGCCTCAGGCGGTCTTCGAGCTCCGGGATCGTGAGCCCGAGGATCTCCTTCACGGCCTGCACCGGGTCGGTGGCCGCCGACGGACTCTGCGCGTTCTCGCCGGCGCGCTGGAAGAGCTTCGCCGCGTCCGCCGGACGAGCCTCGATCAGGTAGGCGCACAACGCGTACGACGCGAGCATGTCCTGCATCGTCATGTCGTTCGGGTCGCGGCGCATCACCTGATCGAGCTTCGGTGCCGTTTCGCCGTCGAAGAGCTTCAGCGCCTCGTTCATCCAGTTCGTGTCCGAGTTGAGGAGCACCGAACGCAGCGCCTGCTGCGCCTTGTCCTCGTCGGCGGGCGCCTTGCTGATGAACCACGTCAAGCGGGTTCCGCACAGCTCGCGCGTGAGGTAGAGCCCCGCGCCCTCCCAGACCCAGCCGACATGCGTCGTGATCTGGCAGGCCGAGTGCAGGAGGTGCCCGATCGTGTGCCGGATCGCGTTGTCGAGCCTGCGGCGCGGATCGGGATCGAAGAGCGCGACGTGGCGATCCTGATGGATGCCGGCGCTCTGCAGGCCGCGGATGAAGTTGCGCTCCTCCGCGGAGATCGAGGGCAGCCGGTCGATGAACGCGTCCTTCTCGCCCTCGTTCGCGAGAACGAAGATCGTGTATCCCTCGGGGAGCTTGCCTTCGAACGAGAACAGACCGTTCAGCAGCGATTCGGCCGCCAAGCACGCCGTCAGGATCGAGCGCGCCTCCGCGTCGTCGCTGGTCGTGAAGACGCGCATCGAGCTCGTCCCCAATTGAGCATTCCAATTCGCGAGCGCCGCTTCCTCCGGCGACGGCGCGAACGCTTCGGGCTCGGGCACGCCGCCCTTGCTCGACTGCACGAGCGACTTGATCTCCGCGCGCTGCGCCTTCGCCGCGACGGTGTCCTCGAGGAGCCACTGGTCGCCGGACTTCGTCTCGGCGGCCGCCTCGTGGACCCGCGCGTCGTCGGGATCGAAGCGCAGGATCTCGTCGTAGACCTCGCGGCGGAGCTTGGGGTCGGCTCCCTCCGACGCCAGGAGGTCGAGCATCGCGTCGCGGTACCGGCCGATCGCCTTGGCGCGGCGCGCGGGGAGCTCCTCGAGCCCCTTCGGATTCCGATTCTTGGATTCGCGCGGCGGCGGGTCCTTCCACGTGCCGTCGGGGTTCCGGCTGTATCGGAGGCCCTTGCGCGCGTCGAGGTTGTCCGGATCGAGGGCCAGGATCCGGGTGTACACCTGGTCGCGCTCCAGGAAGAGGTCCTTCATGGCGCACCATTCCGCGAGCGAGACCTGCGCCTTGATCAGCTCGATCCGAGCCGCGGCGCGCTTCTTCTGGAAGCTTTCGCTCTGCGCCAGAGCCGTGCTCGGGGAACAGAGCAGGGCCACGACCGCCAGACAGATGACCTTGAGCGAGCCTGCCGCCACAGCAACTCTCCTCTCGAATTCGACCGGGACTTGGCGCGCGAACTAACCACGCAGCGAGGGGTCAGGTTATTGGAGAAATGTCCGAGATTCACCGGCTTTACAGTCTTCGAGCCGGCGTCCTCGCGATGTGCAACGACCGACGCGACTCGACGCTCTCTTATTCCTCCGAGCCGGTGAACATTCGAACGTCCGGCTGATCGACTTCGCGCGCGCGCGGCGAGCGCGAGCGCTCGAACGCCTCGAGTCGGTGCGCCGGCGGCGCGCGACCCTTACCCCGCGGCAGCCCGATGACGGACCCCGCCTCGACTTCCGGACCGCAGGGGGATGCTGCGATCTCCTCGCGCTGACGCGGCCGCACCCGAACTTCCCGTAGCTCTACGTGCTCCAGGCGCTCCTGACGTTCGTGCTCGCAGCGGTCGTCCTCCTGCCGCTCCTCTTCAAGGATCACACCCTGCGTTACAGGTTCGACGAAGAGGGGATCAGCGCCAGTTGGGGCATCCCGCAGCTCATCGCTGGCCTGCGAGACGTCCACGCGGAGGCCGCGCGGCCGCGGCACTCCGCGAGCCTCTGGGCGTTCGTGTCACTTGCTCACCGCGCCCACGGTCCGCGGCGCCGCGACGTTCCGCTCGCGGACGCTGCTCGGCGGCGGGGACCGTCGTGTCTTCAACGGGCTCGCGTGAACTCGACGGATCGCGGCCAGAGATCCCACTGGCGGACGTCCGAAGCAGGAAGCTCCGCGGCGTCGAGCAGCCACTGAGCGGGGACTGCGTCGTAACCAAGCGCACGAGACCGTTTGCAGAGCTCTCGAACTCGGTCGAGGCCCAGTCTCATCGTGATCACGAATCCAATGCTCGAAAGAGTCGAATCAGGATCGATGGAGTGCGCACCGAGCCACTCCGAACGGGAGATCTGCAGCGCCAGAATTGGATTCGGCTGAACGACCTTGCGCAGCGACTTGAAGCGCGACTTCGCGATGACATCCAGGTTCACCGGATCGAGACTTCCGGCGATCCAGTCCGCAACGCCCTCTTCCATGACGCCGGTCAGCTGGGTCCAGACGCCGTCGAAGTACCAGTGGACGAGCTCGTGCGCCAGGATCGTCCGTTCGTAATCACTGTGGCCTCGAGTGACGAAGATCCAGCTCTCCCAGGACAGTCCCTTCGCGCCGAGCGCCACGGACGGGTCGACCAGCGCAATCTTCGCGCGCTTGATGGAATCGCGGCCAAGGAGCGCTCGAACTCGCGGAGCGACTTCGACCACCAGCGCAGCCAAACGGTTGGCGTCCTCGATGGATGGAGCGAACACCTCGGCTTCCGGCGTCGCCACGCATACGGGCGGCACACGGAATCGGATCGTGCTACACGACGCCATCGCGAGGAGCACGGTCAAGCAAGAGACGTTGCCCAACGGGAAGCGCATCGTGCGGGGACGCCACATGCTCCGGGGCGCCCCCGCGTGCGTCCATGAGGTCAGCTTCAATTCGAGGCTTCGAATCGATCCACCTTCGCACTGGATTCCACGATCGTCTTGCGAGTAACGGTTCCAGTGTTGACTCCCAACGGCTGAGTGTGGGCATCGTTCATCGAAATGAACGACTTCACGACGTGCCAGCCATTGGCAAGCCGGACCTGAACCGCGTTCGTGGCGGTCGACAGGTTGCCGTAGTACGGCAGCCCATTCCAGCTCAGCTCGTAGACTTCGAATGCGTTCGTCGCGGCGGTGATCAGCCACACGCCCGTAGGCTCGGGAATCGCTTGCGAGAACGAAACGACGCGAACGTTGGGAGGCACCGGCGATCCGGGTCCGTCTCGCAGGATCGGCTCGACGATCGAGAACGGGTCGACTCCGGGATCGACCGACACGCGAAAGTGGTAGGCCGCGTTCTTGTAGATGCCGCCATCGACCAGGTTCGGCTCGATGGGACATCCGAATACGTCGATCACATCCCGTTTCTTCGTAGGTGACGAAGACCCATGAGGTGATCCAGTGCCGTCACGTCGGGGCGCGCCGCCAAACCATCCGACCGAGGAGGTTTGGCTTTGATCACAGTCGACGATTTCACACTTGATGTCCGTCGTGTTCGCTGGGACGCGCGCAGACCCAGGGACGTCCGTCGTCGCCGAACCGGTGGGGTTTCCGTCGGCGCCGACGAACGTCATCTTCAGGCACTTGCCCGGAGGCAGTTCTGGGCTCTTCGCATTCACGGTCTTGTTGCCATTCGGGTCGGACGTGACCTCGAGCTCGAAGTCGCCCTTTTTCAGTTTGAGCGAGGAGCATGCGGCGAATAGCCACAAGACTGCGAAAGCCCACAAGCCGAACAGTGAGCCGAATGATCGCCGCGTTGAACTACGAATTGCCGAAGCCATGACACTCCTCCGTTCATCCACAAGAACTCAGCCGCGCCAGGTGCGGAGGGGCGGCACACCGCCGTGGCCTCCGACCGGCCACTCGTCCGGACGGGTTGCCCGTCGTTCGGTTGCGACGAAACAGCGGCGCGAATCGGACGCGGTGAGAAACCCGCGTGATTCAACGAGTTCAGAAGTCGCGCATCGCCCACTCATCCCCTGTGCAGTCGTCATCTGGCAATCTGTCGCCCGGCGAACTCACTCATGGCCCCGTTCCAGGATCGCAATCCGCCTCCCATCGCAGTGGATCTCGACTCACGCATGGGACCTGCAGTTACGTCGCTCCCCGGCGTCGGTCCCGCGCGCGCCCGCTCCCTCGAACGGCTCGGCGTCCGCACCATCCGCGACCTCCTTTTCCTCGTGCCGCGCGGGCTCGCGAGCGCGAGCGCCGTCACCACGATCGCCGACGCGTGCGCCGCCGTCGGCCGCGAGGTGACGATCACCGGGACGGTGCGGCGCACGACGCTCCAGCGGTTCGGCCGCCGCTCCACGTTTCGCGTGACCGTCGAGGACGCCACCGGCTCGATCTCCGCGCTCTACTTCAATCAGCCCTGGATGCAGAAGCGCGTCGCCGCCGGCGACCGCGTCGAGCTCCGCGGCCGCGTCGTCGACTCGCGCGGGCCGTCGCTCGTGTCGCCGAAGCTCGGCACGCCGCAGAAGCCGCTCGCGAGCGCG
>CAZQHA010000352.1:0-4873 GCA_964592795.1 uncultured Planctomycetaceae bacterium
CGGGCGACGGGATTCGAACCCGCGACATTCAGCTTGGGAAGCGTGCGGTGGAGGACCGATCGCGTCGAGCGGTCAGGAGCGGACAAAGCCGGTCATCCCCGGACAGAGACGCACGACATAGCCCGCTACGGGAGGTGTCCACCGCGACGCGCTCTAGAGCGTTGACGTGTGAGCCGCACCGAATGAAGAGGACCGTCCTCCCAAGGTGCTCTCTCTTTCTCGCTGCACAAGGAGTGTCCCGTGACCGACCGAACCAATGCCTCATCCACCAAGCAAACCCTTGCCAAGCGCCGCGGTGCCATGGCCAGCGCAGTCATCGTGCCGATGGCCGTAGGTGTGATCTCGGCCACCGCCGCGATGACTCTCGGCAGTCGAGCCGAGTCCGCGCCGACTCCTCGCGACGTCACGACGCGAAGCGCTCGATCTGCGAACACGATCACGACTCGAGACGGGACGTCGATCTACTTCAAGGACTGGGGCGCTGGTCAACCCGTCGTGATGAGCCACGGATGGCCGCTCAGCTCCGACAGTTGGGAAGCGCAGGCTCTCCACCTCGCCTCGAACGGCTTCCGGGTTGTGACGCACGATCGCCGTGGTCATGGTCGCTCCAGCCAGTCGTGGTTTGGCAATGACATGGACACGTACGCCGACGATCTCGCCGAGCTGATCGAAGCGCTGGATCTGAGAAACGTGATCCTCGTCGGCTTCTCGACCGGCGGCGGTGAGATCACGCGTTACGTCGGCCGCCACGGCACTGGCCGCGTCGCCAAGATCGCGCTCATCTCCGCGGTGCCGCCCCAGATGCTCGAGACATCGGCCAATCCGGGTGGCTTGCCGATCGAGACGTTCGACGGCCTACGCGCCGCTTCGATCGCCGATCGTTCGAAGCTCTACCGCGACCTCGCGTCCGGGCCGTTCTTCGGGTTCAACCGTCCGGGCGCGAAGGTGAGCCAGGGCATGATCGACAGTTTCTGGCTGCAAGGAATGATGTCGGGCCACAAGAACGCCTACGACTGCATCAAGGCGTTCTCTGAGACCGACTTCACGCAGGACCTGAAGAAGTTCGACAAGCCGACTCTGATCGTGCACGGTGACGACGATCAGATCGTGCCGATCGACGCTTCGGCGCGCGCAGCGGCGCGCCTCGTCCCGCACGCGACGCTGAAGGTGTACGCCGGAGCGCCCCACGGGCTCGCGGACACGCACAAGGAACGGCTGAACGCCGACCTTCTCGCTTTCGCCAGGTCCTGAGCTCCGAACGCGAGCGAATTCGTTTTCGAGCCACGCACGCATCACGAACGCCACTCTCCGCGCCCAATCACAGGCAACGATCATGGAACCGACGACTCTAGAGATCCCCTCCGCGAACAGCACCGGCGCGCCGTACGTCACGCGAAACTTCGCGCCGCTCATGAACGAAGCCACCGTCTTCGATCCGAAGGTGGTCGGCCGTATCCCCGACACGCTCAACGGACGCTTTCTGCGCATCGGTCCGAACCCGGTCGACGAACCGCACCCGCACTGGCTGATGGGTCATCACTGGTTCGCGGGTGCGGGCATGGTGCATGGACTGCGATTCCGCGACGGCAAAGCGGAGTGGTTTCGCAGCCGCTTCGTCATCGACGAGCACACCGCCAAGGTGCGACGCGTCCGACCCATCCCCGGACCCGGCGAAGGGCAGCGCGACGGCAACGTCAACACGAACCTGACGATGGTCGGGGGGAAACTATGCGCGGTCGTAGAAGCCGGCAGCCTTCCTGTCGAGCTCGACTACGAGCTCGAGAGCGTGCGGCGCACCGACTTCGAGGGCACGCTCGACGCCGGATTCACCGGTCACCCGAAGTTCGACCCGATCACGGGCGAGCAGCATGCGCTGGCCTACGAGCCGTCGCAGCCGGTGCGCTACATCTCGGTGGGACGCGGCGGGCGCGCCACGACCAAGGCGCGCATCGACTTGCCGCACATCCCGCTGATCCACGACATGGCGTTCACGCGCTCGTACATCGTGGTTCCTGACTTCCCGGTGACGTTTCAGCCGGAGGGCGCGCACACGCAGTTCCCCTGGCTTTGGGACGAGCGCCGACCTTCACGCATCGGGCTCTTGCCGCGCGACGGCGATGTCTCGCGGATGCAGTGGTTCGAAACACCGCGCTGCTTTGCTTTCCACTTCGCGAACGCCTACGACGTCGGCGACGAGACGATCATCGATCTGATGAAGCATCCGAGCATGTTCCGCACCGATCAGAATGGCCCGAACGAGGGTGCCCCCATCCTCGTGCGGTGGACTTTGCACCGCCCATCGAATCGATTGACCGAAACGGTGATCGATGATCGCGGCAATGAGTTCGGTCGGATCAATGGGCGCTACGGCGGACAGCCGTATCGTTACCTCTACACCGCGTTCTGGGGCGAGCACGTCGCTTTCGGTCCGGCGATGAAGCACGACCTGCACCGTGGCACGACCGAAGTGCACGAATACGGCCCTGGACGCATGACGTCCGAGCCAGTCTTCGTGCGCACGCCCGGGGCGACCGTCGAAGACGACGGTTGGATCCTGTCCTACGTCTACGACTCCGAACGCGGCCTCAGCGACGTCGTCATCCTGGATGCCCAGAACTTCGAGGGCGAACCCATCGCGACGATTCACCTGCCGGTTCGAGTGCCATTCGGCTTCCACGGAGGCTGGGCACCCGACGCGGAGACCATGTCGATCGTCGCGTGAACTGGAGGGCCGTCGGCTCACGCGAGCCGTCGTCGAGACGATCGATCGCGCTGCCGCACGCAGATCGGACTAGCCGCCGGCGTTGTCCCCGCCGGCGGCTTCGTCCTTCAGCAGGGTCGCGAGTTTCACGCGCACTCGGTTCATGCGTCGCTGGATGGTCTTCGTCGCGACACCGAGGACTTCGGCGGCCTCGTCGTGTGTCAGTCCCTGGATCCGAACGAGGCCGAGCACTTCGCGTTCTTCCTCGTCGAGGCGGTCGAGCGCGGCGAGCATGCGGCGTGCGTTCGCGTTGATCACGGGTTCGCCGACGGTGCTCTGCCGAGCGACGGCCTCGTCGACTTCGACGGGCGGCGTGTGCTCGTCGAGCCGGCGCGCGAGATCATTCAGCTCCCAGCGCATGTGGTGGTTCGCCAGACCGAAGAACTCGCGGACGTTTGCAGGCCGAGCCTCACGCAGCGCTTTGATGAGGCGCTCCACGACCGCGCCCAGCATCTCGTCGGCGTTGAGGTTCAGGGGCGGTCGCGCGAGTCGCGGATAGCTGCGACGGAGCATCGCAGAGCACAGGAGATGGAGCCGCACGGCCGAACGCTCGAGTAGCGCGCGGACGATCGGCGGGGCGTCTGCGTCGGCCGGCAACTCTCGCAGCTCGTCGAGGTAGCGCTGAACGACGGCCGTGGTGCGCGTTACTTCCATCGAGACGCATTGTCGCACGCGAGCGACCGCGGCGATCGAGGTTGACGCGACGTTCACTTCTTGGCTTCGAGGCGTTGCAGCATGTTCTCGACCTCGAGCCAGAGCGCCTGGCATGCGTCGCGCTCGGCCGGCGGTACCTGCTCCAGCGCTTCGGGTTCGCGCAACCCGGCGAATGCGGGATCATTCGACCATCCGGTCAGCATCTCCCGCGTGGCTGTGAGCCGTTCTGCCGTGCCCCTCTCGATGCGCGCGGCGGACGACTCGAGCTCGGAGCGCAACCACTCCAGCGCACGTCCGCGGAAACGCGCTCGTTCGGACGGGTCGGCTGGGTCGACGCCCACGCCCGCTCCCGCGCGCGCGAGTGTGCGAGCAGCTTGCCTGGTTTGCTCGCGAGTCAAGTCGGCTCGCGCCTCGAAGGCATGCTCGAGCGATCGCGCCGCCGCAGCTTGCCGATCGGCCGCGACGTAGGCGCCGATCATCGCCGCGCGCGTGTCGTCGTCTTGCGGCGCGTCGTGCTCTACGAGCAGATTCGGCAGCGCGGGCAGGATCAGCGATTCGGCCTCTCGACGGATGACGTGAAGAATCCAACTGTCGTGATCCGTCGCGGCGCCGGAGCTCCAGTCGAACATGAGCGCCGCCGCCGCCAGGTTGCGACGCGCGTCCGCCGCATTGCCTGAGCGTTGGAGCGCCATCGCGCGAATGAGTTCGGGTAGGGGAGGCAGGGCAAGTCCGGCGCCTCCTTTCAGTAGCTCGATCGCGGATTGGAATCGATCACGGCGATACTCCGCGAGCGCCTTGGCGAGCGTGAAGTAGGGCAACACCCAGTCTGGACGACGCGACGAATCCGACGCGATCGCGCGGTCGATCAGCGCTTCGGCTCCAGTCAACGTCGACTCCGCGGGCAACAAGAGCGAGGCCCGTCCGATCCGCTCGCAAGCGCGAGGATCGTCGATACCGCTGAACCGCTCGAGCATGACCTCGCATGCACGGCGGTAGTCGTCGTGACGGCCGAGATAGGCGCACAACTCGGCGTATCCATCCCAAGTCGCGGCGTCGGCCGGCTTCGCGTCGATCGCTTGACGAAAGAGCGCGAGAGCGTCGTCGCCTCGTCCCAGCCTCACGAGAACGGACCGCAAGGCGGACTTCGCGGCCTCGAACGAAGCGTCGAGCTCGATGGCCGCTCGCAGCTCTCGCTCGGCATCTTCGAGCTCGTTCAGTTGTGCGAGGCAAGTTCCCAGCTCGTAGTGATGCACGGGAAGCGACTCGAGCTCGACCGCCGTGCGAAAGGCGATCACCGCCTCGCGGTGACGACCGAGCATCCGCAGACAATCACCCAGGCTTCGGTGCGCGAGTCCTGAGCGGGGAGTGAGCCGGACCGTCTCGCGCTGCTCCGCGAGCGCTTCGTCGACGCGCCCCTGATCCTTGAGCGCGATACCCAGGCATTGGTGAACCCAGGCG
>CAZQHA010000353.1:0-4862 GCA_964592795.1 uncultured Planctomycetaceae bacterium
GCGCGAGCGCGGCGCCGAGCAGGAACGGCGCGACGATGCTCGCGTGCGAGATCGCGATCGTGGCGTGCGTGTTTCCGCGCAGGAGCTTGGGGTTCAGCTCGAGGCCGACGAGGAACATGAACAGGACGACGCCGACCTTGGAGATCACGCCCAGGAACGGCGCGGTGCTCGACGGCATGACGAACTCGTACGCCTCCGGCCAAGCCCAGCCGAGCAGCGACGGGCCGAGCATCAGCCCGGCCAGGATCTCGCCCATGACCGGCGGCTGTCCGAGATAGCGCCGGAAGAGCCCGCCGACGAGGCGCGCCATCAGGGTGATCACGGCGAGCGAGAGCAGGACGTGCGCGAGCGTGCTCGAGTGCGACACACCCGCCGGCGGCGTGGTGTTCGGTGGAGCCGGAGGCGCGACGAGCCCCTCGCCTCGCGCGCGAATGAAGAAGAAGTAGATGCCGACCGTGACCGCGGCGACGAGCGTGTACGCCAGAGCGGTGCGCCAGCGGCTCGTGCGGGGGATGAGGCTTTCCATGGGTGAATTCGCGAGCGCGAGTCCCAGATCCTACCGCGCGATTCGACCGCGCGATCGCGCTCTCGTCGACCCGTGATCCGTATGACCGGATCGCGAGCGAATCGCCGTGCGCGCCGGCGACTTCGCGCTGCGACGCGCAGGAAATGTGACCGCGCCTAATCCCTATTCGAGCCGTGCGGCGCGGGTCACCTGCGCTGCTCGGGCTCGGGGTCCACACGTCGGATCGAAAGCAGCACCGCGACGTCGTGAGCGTCGTCTTGCAGCGGCGCCCGGAAGAGCGCGATCTCGCCGGCCCGCAGCATGACCGTCGCCTTGAGGCTGACGGTCGTGATTTCGGGCACGGCGACCTCGACTTCGCGGTTGTCCGGCGTGCCCAGCCGCACCTTGCGCGTCGGGATCGGACGCGCGACGCGGCTCTGCTCGACGTCGACGATCGCACCGAAGAGCGCGTCCTCGAGCACGACCGCGCTCACGCCCATCGTCACGCCGTCCGGTGCTTCGCGGATCACCGGGTCGGCGATCACCTGCTGGTTCGGCTCCACGGTGCGCACGTCCCAACGCTCGACGTACGCGATCTTGTCGAGCACGGAGAGACTGGATTGTTGCCGAGGCCACACGACGATGCGCGGAGCGGTGAGAGTCGCGCCGTCCTTCAAGATCACCGCGAGGTCCGATCCGGACACGATCACCGACGCGCTGTTCGTCAATCCATAGCGATCGAAGGTGCCGCGAGCTCCCTCAACGAATCGGAACTGTAGGTCGAGCATGCAGTCGATTCGGCGCTGCACCTGCATGAATGATTCAAGCCACCGTTCGCGCTCGCGATCCAGACTGAACACCATTCGCCCGTCGCCGGTCACCGCGAAGTGATCCGTGCCGGGACGCAGCTCCGGGCGCATGAACGCCTTTACGAGCGTGTCGAGCACCGGAGCGCGCTCGCGGATCAATCGTTCTTCTCGTTGCTCGGTGGTGTCGTAGAGGTCCGACATCGACTTGGACGCTTCCGGATTCCGAAGCAGGACGTCGCGCACCTCCAAGAAGGGGTCGGAGGCTTGCGCTCGGATAAAAGTGACCCTGCCGAGATTGACCGACGGCGTGGGCGGAGGGATTGCGACGCGGCCTTCTTGCGTGGAAGCGGAGACGAGCGGTAGTGCGACGAGCCAGGCGATCATGGCGACACACCTCGATGGTGGACAGCGGTCAGCTGCACGTGAGCGAGCCGCGACTCGGACGGCGCATCGACGATCGCGCGTTGGTCGACACGACGATCGTCATGAATGCTGGTCGTCGATCGAACCGAGCCGGACTGTCGAACGACGGTGATCTGGCAAGCGAGAATGCTCGACGCGACTCGTGGAGAGCCGTCACGGTTCGTCCACAGAAGACCCGCCGCGGCGATGGCTCCCGCAGTTGCGACCACCGCGAGCACTCGCCGCTTGGACCGCCGTCGAGGAATCGCCGCGAGCGCCGCCGACAGGCGCGCGTACTCGTCGAGCGCGCGCGGATCGCGGGTGAGGTGCTGCTGCACGCGCTCGTCGTCGAGCGGGTTTCGGCGCTCGTCGAGCAGGCCGTCGACGCGCTCCCAGAACTCGCGTTCGTTCACGATGCGCCCTCCGCCAGGTCCGACCGCCGCGCGAGCTTGCGGCGCGCTCGCGACAGGATCGACTTGATCGTGCCTTCGGGCATCGACAGCGCGGCGCCGATCTCGCGGATCGACGCGCCGTCGCGATGGAAGCGCAAGAGCGCGTCGCGCTCGATCGGCTCGAGCTCGGCGAGGAGGTGCTCGACCGAGTCGCGCTGCGCGAGCTCGTCGCTCGTAGGAGTGGCCGGCTCCGAGTCCTGTGCGTCGAAGTGACGCGGCGCTCTCTGGAGCGACAGTCGTTGATCGATGTACGCCCGGAGCGCCGTGCGTCGCAGCCAAGGACCGAGCTCGCGCTCTTCGTCGAACGAGTGCCGCGAGCGCAGCGCGCGAGCCATCACCTCTTGAACGAGGTCCTCGACGTCCGCCGGTCCGCCGATCCGCCCTCCGAGGCGTCGCAGGAACGAGCGCAGCTCGGGGATCGCGCCGACGAGCCGTCGGTCGAGCGGCTCGCCGGGGGAGGAGCTGGAATCCATCGCGAGGCTCGAGTCCATGGCTCCTTCATACCGGGATCGGGCGCGGTCGGTTGCAGCAAAGTCTTCACGTTGGCCTAATCGCTCACGATGAAACCGCGACGAGTCGTTGGTCGAGTGCGCCGGGGCGATGGTCTAGCGCGGCTCGAAGCCTTGAACCGATTCGTCAAGAGTCTGCGCGCGGCCTCTGCGCGGCACACGAAACACCTCAAGGATGGATCACGAGCCGTTCGCAAGTCTGTTGGCCGATCTCAGCCGCGCTGAAGTCCGCTACTTGGTCGTCGGCGGAGTCGCCTGCGCGCTCAACGGGTACGTTCGCACGACCGAAGACGTCGACATTCTGATCGACCGCGAACCGCAAAACGTTCGCCGGCTTCTTGACGCTCTAGCGGGATTCGGCGAGGGACACGCACGGGAGCTCAGCGTCGCCGACTTCACCGACGAGGAGGGAGCGATCAGCATCTGCGAGGACTTCCCAGTCGATGTCTTCACTCGTATGGGTGGACTGCGGTACGCGGATCTACTTCCGCATCGCAAGATCGAAGAGGGGCCCGTGCCGATTCCGTATGTCGATGCCGCCGGCTTGATCCGACTCAAGTCGGGCAGCCCGCGGCCGCAAGACAAGCTCGATGTTCACGCGTTGCAAAGGTTGATCGACGAGCAACGCTAGCCGGACGGATCGATTCGATGCGCATCCCGTTGACTCACGGCGAAGTCCGCTCGTGGCGCGACTCCGACGCCGAGAGCCTCGTCCGCCACGCGAACAACCCGCAGATCGCGAGCAAGCTGCGCGATGCGTTCCCGCATCCCTACACGCTCGGCGACGCGCGCGCGTTCCTCGAGCGTCACCTCGATGTGAAGCCCGAGACGCTGTTCGCGATCGCGATCGACGGTCAAGCCGTCGGCGGCATCGGCTTCCGCCTGCACGAGGATGTCGAGCGCGTGTCGGCGGAGATCGGCTATTGGCTCGGCGAATCCTACTGGGGCCGCGGGATCACGACGGACGCGCTGCGCGCGGTCACGGCGTTCGCGGTGAAGCAGCACCGGTTGACGCGCGTCTTCGCGTTGCCGTTCGAGGACAACGCCGCATCCTGTCGCGTGCTCGAGAAGGCCGGATATGTATTGGAAGGAAGGATGCGCAAGAGCGCGATCAAGGGTGGCAAGGTCGTCGACCAGTGGCTCTACGCCTGGGTCGTGCCGGATTGAGCGATGAAGCTCCTGCGTTTCGGTCCTCCCGGCCGTGAGAAGCCGGCCGTTCAGCTCGACGACGGTTCGCGCATCGATTGCTCCGCGCTCGGCGGTGATTGGAACGAGTCGTTCTTCGAGAGCGATGGCGAGCGGCGATTGCGTGCGTGGCTCGACGAGCACGCGCGCACCGCGCCGCGCGTCGATCCGCTCGCGCGGCTCGGCTCGGCGATCGCGCGCCCGAGCAAGATCGTCGGCATCGGTCTCAACTACCTCGACCACATCCGGGAGACGAAGGCGAAGACGCCCGCGGAGCCGGTCTTCTTCCTCAAGGCGACGAGCGCCCTGTGCGGTCCGAACGACGACGTCCCGATCCCGCGCGGCGGAGCGAAGCTCGACTACGAGATCGAGCTCGCGATCGTGATCGGCAAGCGCGCGCGCCACGTGCCGAAGGAGCGCGCGCTCGAGCACGTGTTCGGCTTCGCGATGATGAACGACTACTCCGAGCGCGCGTTCCAGCTCGAGCGCGGCGGACAGTGGGTCAAGGGCAAGAGCTGCGACACGTTCGCGCCGCTCGGGCCGTACGTCGCGAGCCTCGACGAAGTACCGGACTTCCAGCGGCTCGCGCTGACGCTCACCGTCAACGGCGAGACGCGACAACGCGGGAACACCGAGAACATGGTGTTCGACGTGGCGACGCTCGTCAGCTACACGAGCCAATTCATGACGCTCCTGCCGGGCGACGTCATCAGCACGGGGACGCCGGCCGGCGTCGGGCTCGGCTTCGACCCGCCGCGCTTCTTGAGCGAGGGCGACCTCGTCGAAGGCGCGATCGAGAAGCTCGGCACCGCGCGCCAGCGCGTCGGTCGCGCGCCCTGACGGTCACCACTCGAGCAACAAGAGCTCCGAGCAGAAGCCCGGCCCCATCGCCATCATCAGCCCCCGCTCGCCGATCCGCGGACGCCGCCGTTCGAGCGTTCGCTCGAGGATCAGGAGCGCCGAAGCGCTCGACAGGTTGCCCGTCTCGGCGAGCGACTCA
>CAZQHA010000354.1:0-4853 GCA_964592795.1 uncultured Planctomycetaceae bacterium
CTCGAACTCCTCTTGGTTCGACTTCATCTCGGCCAGGTGGTGCTCGAACTCGCCGTGGTCGGGGTTCGTGTCGTCGTGCACCTTGTTGCCCCAGATCATCTCGAGGGCGTTGATGCGGATCTGCAGCATCTTGAGGCGCGCGCGCACGCCGTCCATGCGGACGAAGAGCTTCTCGAGCTTGGGGACGAGCGCGGAGACTTCCTCGACGGTGAAGACGCGCGGTCCCGGCATGGTGTGCGTTCGTGGCGGCTCGGCGCGGGGATCGGGTTGGCGCGAGCTTGGGTGCATAGCCTACATTGGTCGCCCCAAACTCCAGACACTCCCATGAGCGAATTCCGAGACGTCGTCATCATCGGTTCGGGCCCGGCGGGCTACACGGCCGCGATCTACGCCGCGCGCGCGAACCTGAAGCCGCTGCTCTTCCAGGGTCTGCAGCCCGGCGGCCAGCTCACGATCACGACCGACGTCGAGAACTACCCCGGGTATCCCGAGGGCGTGCTCGGCCCGAAGATGATGGCCGACTTCCAGCGGCAGGCGGAGCGCTTCGGCACCGAGATCCGCTTCGAGCAGATCGTGGAGGTCGATTTCAAGCGCCGTCCGTTCATGCTGAAGACGGATTTCGACACGTTCCAGGCGCGCGCGGTCATCATCTCGACCGGCGCGAGCGCGCGCCTCCTCGGCCTGCCGAGCGAGATGCAGCTCATGGGGCACGGCGTGTCGGCGTGCGCGACGTGCGACGGCGCCTTCTTCAAAGAGAAGAAAGTGCTGGTCGTCGGCGGCGGCGACACGGCGATGGAGGAGGCGAACTACCTGACGCGCTTCGCGAGCACGGTGACGATCGTGCACCGCCGCGAGGAGTTCCGGGCGTCGAAGATCATGCTCGACCGCGCGAAGCACAATCCCAAGATCGAGTGGCTGCTCAACAAGGAAGTCGCCGACGTCCTCTCGGTCGACGGCAAGAAGAAGGTGCGCGCCGTGCGGCTGCGCGACACGAAGAACGGCGAAGTGTCGGAGATCCCGACCGACGGCATGTTCGTCGCGATCGGGCACGAGCCGAACTCGAAGGTCTTCGCCGGTCAGATCGACATGGACGAGCAGGGCTACATCCGGGTCAACCGCGGCACGTACACGAGCGTCGAGGGCGTGTTCGCCTGCGGCGACGTCATGGACAAGGTGTACCGGCAGGCCGTCACCGCGGCCGGCTCGGGCTGCATGGCGGCGATCGACGCCGAGCGCTGGCTCGAGTGCCAGGGACACTGAGCGTGCGCTTCGCGGGTCAGCACGTCGTCGTCACGGGGGCCGGCAGCGGGATCGGTCGAGCGATCGCGCTGCGCGTGGCGCGCGAGGGCGGGCGGGTCTCGCTCCTGGCCCGCGACGAAGCGCGCCTGCGCGCGACCGCCGGCGAGATCCTGAAGGCGCGCGGTGCGGCTCCGAACGTCGCGTCGCTGGACATCCGCGACCGCGCCGCGGTCGACCGGCGGTTCGACGAGATCGCGGAGCGCAGCGGTCCGATCCACGTGCTCGTCGCCAACAGCGGGATCGGCGGTGCGAATGAACGGGGCGCGCACGATCGCTTCGACGATCTCGTCGCGACGAACTTGACGGGCACGTACTCGTGCTTGCGCGCCGCGGAGCGCCATCTCGCGAACGGGCCGTCCGCGCGACATCTCGTCGTCGTCTCGTCGATCCTCGCGCGCATCGGCGTTCCGGGATACACGGGCTACTGCGCGTCGAAGGCGGGGCTGCTCGGGCTCGTGCGCGCGCTCGCGGCGGAGCTCGCTCCGAAGAACGTCCAGGTGAACGCCGTGTGTCCGGGCTGGGTAAACACCCAGATGGCGCACCAGGGGCTCGACGGAATCGCGCAGGCGATGAACACGACACGCGAAGACGCCGAGAAGATCGCGATGCAGGCCGTGCCGCTGGGCCGGATGAGCGAGCCGGAAGACGTCGCGGGGCTCGTCGCGTGGCTCGTGTCGCCCGACGCGCGCGGCGTGACGGGTCAGGGAATCGACATGAACGGCGGCGCGTTCATGAACTGACGCACGCACCGGAGGCACTCATGCGCGCTCGATCTTTCGTTTCCTGGCTCGTCATCGTCGGGATGCTCGCGGGATCTTCGGCGTGCGAAGACGAGCCGGCCCCCATCCAAGTCGTCACCGGCCCTCCCAAGGGCCCGCCGGCCGTGCTCGAGGTCGCGCTCGTGGCGAAAGACGTCGACGACCCCAAGGCGCGCGAGTACGAGCATCGCGGATCCAAGGTCCGGCTCGTCGACGTGCGTGCGCTCTCGGTCGAGAAGGCCGGCGTGAGCACGGACGAGGGCGGCGCGCCGATGCTCGAGTTCGAGCTCGCCGAGCCCGATGCGTCGCGATTCCGCGCGTTCACCCGGGAACACAACGGCCGCCCGCTGGCGATGCTCATCGACGAGAAGGTGATGACGATCGCTACGATCGCCGATGAGCTCCCGGGCGTGGGCGTCATGAGCCTCTGGCCCGACGCGACGCGCGCCGACGTCGAGGAGATGGCTCGGCGGCTGATGGCGAAGCGGTGACCGTCTTCACTTCGGCGTCCGCACGCGCGATGCGCTCGTGCGCGACAGGAACACGAGGCCGTCGAAGTCCTTGCGCGGCACCGTTCGCTGCAAGCGCGACAAGTCGCGCGACGCCTCGGCGAAGTCGTCCGGGATGCCGTACCCGCCGAACCAGCGCTGTCCGAGCGAATCGTCGAGCCAGCGCGTGATCCGCGGATCCGCGGGCGCGACGCGCAGGTCGACGAACGACGTCGGGATCTGTGCGCTCACGAACGGCGCCTCGAACGAGCCGGCGGGCGGGTCGGACAGCGCGTACGTGCGGAACGCGTAGCTCGTCGCGTCCGTGCGCGCGAGCGCGGCGAACTCGCCCGTGCCGAAGAGGAACCCGACCGCGTAGTACTGGTCCTCGAGACGCTCACGCAGCACGCCGCCCATGCCCGGATCCTCGATCTGCATGTGGCGCAGCGGCCCCTTCGTCACGTGCGCGTTGTGCGCCCACACCACGGCGCGCGCGTCCTCGCCGGAACGCTCGAGCTCCTCGAGCAGGACTTCCGCCATCGCCGCGTCGCGGCCGGACGGGACGCGCGCCGCGCTCATGCAGCGCTCGAGGTCGCGCGCTCGGGTGAGCGCCATCTCCGCGACCGCGCGCGACGACTTCTGCGCGATGTCCGCTTGGGCGCGCTCGACGTCGGTGCGGAGCGCGATGACTTCGACCCACAGCGCGTCGAACGGCTCGGCGTTCCCCGAGTACAGCGTGTCCCGCGCCGCGTCGATGCGCTCGCCGAACGGCTTCGCGCGCGCGGCGAGCTCGGGCGCCGGCTCGAGGAGGAGCGCGTGGAGGTGCTCCGCGGACGCGACCGAATCCTGCACGTCGACGCCGACGAAGCGCACGCGCGCCGACGGCGGCATCGACGCGTTCCACGCGCGCAGGTCGTTCAGGAGGTCGACGTTCTCCTCGATCATCCAGATCATCATCCCCAGGCCCTTCAGAGCCGCGTCGGCGTCGGAGCTCTTGCCGTTGACGTAGTCGTCGCACCGTCGCGCGAGCGCTCCGCTGGCTTCGTACGCGACGATGCGGAAACCGTGCTTCCTCACGAGGTGCATCGTGAGCTTGCGCTTCGTCTCGAACGACTCGTGCTGTCCGTGAGTCGCTTCTCCCAGGCCGACCACGCGGACGCGCTCGAGCGCGCGGTCGATCGCCGCGGGCACCGGCTCCTCGTCGGCGAGCGGCACGGACGCGGCGCGCAGCCATTCGACGATCGGCTGCTGGGACGACTCGGGACGGGCGGCCGACTGGGCGAGCGACAGGCAGAGCGCGGCGAGGATCATGGGCACAGCATAGTGGAGTCTCATCCGCTCGGGTCGTCGGCAGCCCTCTCCATCGTGCCCTGGATGATCTCCTGGATGGTCTTGCGGTGCAGGTTGCCGAGGTGCCCTCCGGCCGGGAAGAAGTGCGCGCGCTCGCCGAGGAGCTCGCGCAGCCATTCGCGATCCTCCGGCCTCAGGAGGAAGTCGTTCTCGTTCGCGAACACGCGCACCTTGTCGTTCGCCCGCAAGCCCTCCGCGACCGAGTGCAGATCGCACCGCTCGAAGAGCGCTCGCGCGCCCGCCTCGTCGAAGGTGAGCTCGTCGTCGCGCGTCGCGTAGTAGGGGAGCAGGAACCCGTACACGTACTCCATGTACGAGTACTCGGACGCCTCCCGGAAGACCGGCGCGCGCGTCCACCAGGAGCTCTTCGTGCGCAGGACGCCCATGTCGCGGCGCTCCTGCGTCTGCACGATCACGAACTGGAGGTCCATCCGGAACGCGAGGCCGATCAGGAACTGCGACTCGAGCTGCGTGAACGGCAGCTCGGCCGCGGGCGTCAGGTCGCCTTCGGTGAGGTACAGCACCTTGGCGAGGATCTCCTCGATCTTCTGCTTCCGCGCCGCGGCCGGGAACTCGAGCGGCGCGTTGTAGAAGCGATCGAGCTGCGTGATCGCGTGCTCGAGACTGACCGGCACGTCCATCGCGAGGTAGACGTCGAACGGGACGAGCCCGTCGCGCACGGCTTGCGCCTCGTTCGCCGCGATGAACAGCGTCTGGAACGCGCCCATCGAGATGCCGGCCAACCGCTTCGACGTGAACGCTCCCGGATGCCGGCGCGACATCTCGCTGTCGATCGCGGTCAGCGCGCGGTGCAGGTCGCGCGCGTCGACGGGAACGTACCCCGGCAGCTCGACGGACGACGCGTGCTCGATGAACTCGAAGTTCGTCGGGTTCGAGACGACGACGACCGAGTTGCCGCGCTGGAAGACGATCTCGGCCAAGCCCAGCGCGGAATTGC
>CAZQHA010000355.1:0-4831 GCA_964592795.1 uncultured Planctomycetaceae bacterium
ACGATCCGCGAGCTGACCGTGACGAACAGGAATCCGAACACGAGCATCAGCGCGGCCATCACGATCTTGCCGCCGAAGCTGCCGGGCAGGATCGGGAGCACCGCGATCACCGCGACGAGCGCGATCGCGCCGATCGCGACGACCGGCATGGGGATGTCGCGCTCGGTCCGCAAGATCGCCGCCCCGCCCGAGCGCTGGCTCATCGCCGCCATCGACTGGCGAACGGCGCGCAGGATCGTCGGAGCCGTACGGATCAGCGTGATGATCCCCGCCATCGTCACCGCGCCGGCGCCGATGTAACGGACGTACGCCTCGTAGAACTTTCGCGGCCCCGACGCGTTCGCGATCCAGCCGTCGCTGCGGCCGAGCGCCCGCAGGTCTTCGGCGACGTTCGCCTCGGGGATCAAGAGCGACAAGAGCGGGATCAAAACGATCCACGACAGGATCCCGCCCGACACCATGATCCCGCCGACCTTCGGACCCAGGATGTATCCAACACCGAGGTACTCGGACGTCGGCTCGCCCGCGACGGTCGCGTTTGGCAGCGTCGACGTCGACTTCGAGATGAAGGCCGGGTTCTCCTTCCAGAGCCCGAACACCTTCATCAAGACGTTGTACAGGACCGCGATCCCGACGCCCTGGAACACGATCTTGGCCATGCGCCCACCGCGCTCGCCGGCGACGAGCACGTCCGCGCACGCGGTGCCCTCCGGATACGGCAGCGTTCCGTGCTCGGCGACGATCAACGATCGCCGCAGCGGAACCATGAAGAGCACTCCCAGGATCCCGCCGCACGCGGCCAGCGTGAAGATCGTGAGGTAGTTGAAGTACGACTCTCCGTTCGCGCCGGGCGAAAGGAAGAGCAGGGCCGGGATCGTGAACGCGACGCCCGCCGCGACCGATTCACCGGCCGAGCCGATCGTCTGCACGATGTTGTTCTCGAGGATGGTCGCGCGACCGAAGAGGCGCAGCACCGAGATCGAGAGCACCGCGATCGGGATCGACGCCGAGACGGTGAGCCCGGCCTTCAGCGCGAGGTACACGGTCGACGCACCGAAGAGGATCCCGAAGATCGCGCCGAAGATGATCGCCTTCGGCGTGAACTCGGGGACCGACTGGTCCGCCGGGATAAAGGGTTTGTGCTCGGCCGGTGCCTTGGTCGCCACCGGCGGGGGGGCCGCGTGTCCCAACGTCTCCTCCTTGTCGCGCCGAAGCGCGGCGGGATGCTACCTCAGGCGGTGAGGCGATCCAACGGCGGCGTCGGCTTACGCCGACTGAGCCGGATCGACGGGCGCTTCGCTCGAGCGCACCTGCTCGCCGTCGCTCGTGAGGCGGCGGCCTTGCCCCTCTTCCAGCGTGATGAGGTGCACCGGACGCCGCCACAGTCGCGCGACGCTCTTCAAGGTCTCGCCGGCGTGGGCCAGCTGCAGGTCGCGGCCGTCGTGACGGTGCATGAAGCACAGCTCGCCCTTGCCCTCGAAGTTCTCGTCGACGAGCTCGATCTGCGGCAGGCCGCCCCACGCGAGCTCTTGGAGCAAGCGCTCCTTCACTTGACGCCAGCCGCGCTCGACGACCTCGGTGCGGCCCGTGCGCGTGTTCTTGCCGTACAGGAAGAGCTCGCTCTTCTGCGCGAAGTCCTCGTCGACGATCTCGTCGATGAAGCTCGCGTCGTTGTGCACGCGGCGCAATCGGAAGAGGTCGATGCCCTTCTCCTCCGCGTGGCGGTAGAGCTCGATGCCGAGCTTGTACGGGTTCAATTGGCCGCCCGGCGCCGCGGTCGCGCCGCTGTGGCAGTCGGCGAAGTCGACGACCTCCGACGAGTCGAGCACGCCGCCCGTCAGGAGCTTGCTGTGCCAGTACGAGGCCCAGCCCTCGTTCATGATCTTCGTCATGCGCTGCGGCATGAAGTAGTACGCCTCCGCGCGCACGATGCGCAGCAGGTCGCGCTGCCAGGCTTCGAGCGGCGCGCACTCGATCAGATAGCCGAGCACGTCGTACGTCGGCAGGCGCACGCGACCCCGGTCGAGCGACGAGCGCAGCCCGACCTGCGCCGACACGAGCACGCCGTCGAGCGTCTTGTGCGCCCCCGCCGCGCCGACGCGCACCGACGACGCCGGCCGGCCTTGCAGCTGCTCGCGCAGCGGCAGGAAGGGGTCGAGCAAGTTGTCGAGCGACAGCGCGCAGTCGAGGAACGTCTCGACCTTGTCCTGCCCGTAGGCGTCGATGTAGCGGCGCACGCGCGTCCCGTGGTTCGCCATCAGGTCGAGCATGTGCCGCTCGGTCGGCGCGAACCACATGTTGTTCTTGAAGAAGTCGCCGTGGCCGAACACGTGCGCCATCACGAGCTTCTGCTCCATCTCGGAGTTCGTGCGCACGAGGTAGGCGTACGTCGGATCATTGTTGATCACGAGCTCGTAGATCTTCGAGAGGCCGTAGCGATGGCCCTTCTCGAGACGCTCGTAATCCATCCCGAAGCGCCACGACGGATAGCGCACCGGAAAGCCGCCGTACGACGCCACGGCGTTCACGTCCTTCGCGTCGAGCATCTCGAACACGACATCGAACGGATCGAGCCCGTGCGCGCGCGCGATCGCCTCGATCTCGGCCGCTTGGCGCGCGAGCGCGGGAGTGAGCGATCGGCCCGACGCCACGTCAGCGCCCTTTCCCGAGGAACGCCCGGATCGCTTCGGGGATCCCGTCGCGGTCGTTGATGCTCGCGGTGACGAGGTTCTCCTGGTCCTCGAGCGCGTTGTCGAGGTCCTTCTTGAACTGGCCCGAGCCGTACGCGCTCTTCACCTGTCCGTAGCAGAACTGGTTGACGCGCGGGAGGATCTCGTCGCGCAAGAGGTGCACGCAGCGCTCCGTGTCGCGCGCGCTCCAGTTGTCGCCGTCGGAGTAATGGAACGGGTAGATGTTCCAGTCTTCCGGCCGGTACTTCTCCTGGATCAGCGAGAGGCACAGCTCGAACGCGGAGCTGATCTTCGTGCCGCCCGACTCGCGCAAGTGGAAGAACGATTCCTGGTCGACGACCTTCGCGACCGCGTCGTGCACGATGTACACGACCTCGAGGTTCTTGTACTGGCTGCGCAGCCACGTATCGATCCAGAAGGCCTTGATGCGCACGATGTCCTTCTGCTCGCGCCCCATCGAGCCGGAGACGTCCATGATGTGGAAGATCACGGCCGACGAGTCGGGCTGCGGGCAGCTCTTGCGCGCTCGGAAGCGCTCGTCGTCGCCGACCGGGACGACGCGCGGCCTCATCGGGTCCCACTCGCCCGCCGCGATCGTGCGCCGGAGCGCGCGGCGAAACGTCCGGCGGAAGTGTCGCAGCGACTTCGGGCCGGCGTTGCGCACGCCGGTGTAGCGTCCGCCGTCGGACGAGAGTTGCCGGTCGCCGCGCGGCTGGATGTTCGGCAGCTCGAGCTCGGAGCCGAGCATCTCGGCCAGCTCGGTCAGCTCGACGTCGACCTCGAGGATGTGCGCGCCCGGATGCTCGCCGGCTCCCGCGGAGCCTTCGCCTTCCTGCGGAGTGCCGGCGACCGGCTCGCCCTTCTCGCCCGGACCCTGGCCGACGCCGCGCTTTTGGTTCTCGCCGAAGTGGAAGCGCGGCAACTCGATCTGCGGCACTGGGATCGACACGGTGCGCTCGCCGCGACGTCCGAGGAGCTCGCTCGTCGAGAGGTACTTGCGCAAGTCGCTGCGCAGCTTGCCGCGCACGATCTCGCGGAAGCGCGCGCGGTCTCTCTCGATGCGGTACATGGCTCCTTACGCCGCTTCCGACGGGCTGCGCTTCGTCTCCCCGCGCGCGAAGAGGCCCGCGACGTAGTGCAGGACGCCGTCGGCGCTGACTTCGTCGTACCCGAACTCGCGCATCAAGCGATCGCGGATCACGCCGATCTTCTCCTGCGTGTCGGGGTCGACGACCGTCGACACGAGGCTCGTCAGCTGGATCGTGTCGCGCCGGTCCTCGAACATCTTCAACTCGAGCGCGCGCGTCAGCCGCGCGTTCTCGCGGAAGTTGAACGTGCGGCCCTCGAGGTGCACCGCCGCGATGTAGTTCATCAGCTCGTGGCGGAAGTCGCCCTTGCGCGACTCGGGGATGTCGATCTTCTCCTCGATCGAGCGCATCAGCCGCTCGTCGGGATCGCTCTCGCGCCCGCTGGCGTCGACGACCTTCTCGCGCGTGATGTGCGCCTTCAGGTTGTCGATGTACTTGCCGCACAAGCGGTCGATCGCCTCGCGATCGGCGACGATCGCCATCTGCACCTCGCGCTTGATGATCTCCTCGTACTCCTCGCGCGCGGTCGCGATCAGCTGCATGTAGCGCTTCCGCGTCTCCTCGTTGCTCACCATGCTGTGGTGGCGCAAGCCGTGCTCGAGCGCGGCGAGCACGTTGAGCGGGCTGACGCTCGGGCTGTCGGAGGCGATGCAGGTCGCGATGCGGTCCTGGACGTAGCGCGGGCTGATCCCTTGCATGCCCTCGCGCGGGCACTGGTCGCGCAGCTCCTTCACCTGATCGCGCGTGAAGCCTTGCACGTCCTGTCCGTCATACAGGCGCGCCTTCTGGAGCAGCGTCAGATTGGGGTGCGTCGGCTCGTCGAGCCGCGTGAGGGTGGCCCACAGCGACGCGATCTCGAGCGTGTGCGGCGCCAGCGTGCGGCCCTGCGTGCGGCGCCGTCCGAACTGGCGGCGGTAGATCTCGACCTCGTCGCTCGCCGCCAGGTTGTACGGGATGTCGATCTTGATCGTGCGGTCGCGGAACGCCTCCATCAGGTCGTTGTTCGCGAGCTTCTTGTACTCGGGCTCGTTCGTGTGCCCGATGATCACCTCG
>CAZQHA010000356.1:0-4807 GCA_964592795.1 uncultured Planctomycetaceae bacterium
AAGTGGTCGTCAAGGGGCCGAAGGGTGAGCTGTCGATGACGCTCCGGCCCGAGGTCGAGGTCTCCGTCGACAAGCAGACCGTGCAAGTGACGACGAAAAAGGGCGGCGAGGAGCGCGCGACGCGCGCTTACCACGGCCTGACGCGCGCGCTGATCCACAACATGGTCGAGGGCGTGCACAAGGGCTTCGAGAAGCGCCTCGAGATCCAAGGCGTCGGTTGGAACGCCGCCGCCGCGGGCAAGAAGATCACGCTGAACATCGGCTTCAACAAGCCGGTCGTCTTCGAGATGCCGAAGAACGTGACCGTCGCGACGCCGAGCCCGACGAGCATCGTGCTCTTCGGCCCGGATCGTCAGGCGGTCGGCAACATGGCCGCGACGATCCGCAAGCGCCGGCCGCCGGAGCCGTACAAGGGCAAGGGCATCCGCTACGAGGGCGAAGTGGTCAAGCGCAAGGCCGGCAAGAGCTTCGGGAGCTAACGAGCACCATGCGATCCGTACTCATCAAACGAAAGCGCGCCGAACGTCGGGCGATGGCCACTCGCGCGCGTCTGAAGCGCGACTCGAGCTTGCCGCGGCTCTCCGTGTCGCGCTCGCTGAAGCACATCTCCGCCCAGGTCATCGACGACAACACGGGCAAGACGATCGCGCACGCGACGTCGACCGCGAAGTCGCTCGGCGCCGAGCTCAAGGGCAAGACGAAGACGCAGCGCGCCGCCGTCATCGGCGCCGAGATCGCGCGCAAGGCCAAGGAAGCCGGCCTTTCCGCGGTCGTGTTCGACCGCGGAGCCACGCGTTACCACGGACGCGTGAAGGCTCTCGCCGATGCCGCGCGCGAAGGCGGGCTCAAGTTCTGATCGCCACCACGAAGCACACATGAAACATCGACTTCCTTATCTGGACGGCGTCGAGGCCGGCGACATGCCGAACCTCAACGAGACGCTCGTGAAGGTGAACCGCTCCGCCGCGGTGGTGAAGGGCGGCCGCCGCTTTTCGTTCTCCGCGCTTTCCGTCGTCGGCAACAAGTCCGGCGTCGTCGGCTACGGCTTCGGCAAGGCGCGCCAGGTCCCCGGCGCCATCGAGAAGGCCGGCAAGGACGGACGCAAGCACTTGATGCGCGTGCCGCTGACGCCCGCCGGAACGATCCCGCACGAGGTCGAGGGCTTCTATTGCGGCTCGATGGTGCGGATGATCCCGGCGTCGCCCGGCACGGGTCTCATCGCGTGCCAATCGGTGCGCGCGGTCGCGGAGATGTCCGGCATCAAGGACATCCTCACGAAGTCGTACGGCTCGACCAATCCGGTCAACCTCGTCAAGGCTTCGCTCCACGCGCTCTCGAAGCTGCGCACAGCCGAAACCGTGTCGACGCTGCGCGGCGTCCAAGTCTGAGAAACAGGACCTCCCATGGACTTCAAGACGGTCAGCAGCAAGGGCACGAAGTACGCGACGCGCAAGCGCATCGCGCGCGGTCCCGGTTCGGGCCTGGGCAAGACCGCCGGCCGCGGCCACAAGGGTTGGGGCCAGCGCTCGGGAGCGCGCCGCCGCCCGGGCTACGAAGGCGGTCAGATGCCGATCTACCGCCGCGTGCCGAAGCGCGGCTTCACGAACGCGCGCTTCCGCACCGACTACACCATCCTCAACGTGGATGAGCTCGACGTCTTCGACGACGGCGCGACCGTCGATCTCGATTCGGTGCTCGCGCGCGGCCTGACGAGCCCGGTGACGAAGCTCTTCAAGGTGCTCGGGAGCGGCGAGCTCAAGCGCAAGCTGACCGTGCGCGCGCAGAAGTTCTCGAAGAGCGCGGTGGAGAAGATCCAGAAGGCGGGCGGCACGGTCGTCGAGCTCGACGAGCAGGGCCGCGAGAAGACCGCCTCCAAAGACTGACGAACGCGCGTGCAGAACTCCTTCCTACAGCTGTTCAAGATCCCCGAGACACGACAGAAGATCGTGACGACGCTCGGGCTCTTGCTCGCGTACCGGCTCGGGCACCACGTGCCGATCCCGGGCATGAGCCCCGAGTTCTTGTCGCGAGAGACCGACCAGGGCTCGCTCTTCGGCCTGGTCAGCGCGTTCTCTGGCGGCGCGCTGGGTCAGACGACGATCTTCGCGCTCGGCATCATGCCCTACATCTCGGCGTCGATCATCTTCTCGATGCTCGGGAAGGTGTCGCCGACGATCGAGGCGATCCAGAAGGAAGGCGCCGCGGGCCAGAAGAAGATCAACCAGTGGACGCGCCTCGCGTCCGTGCCGATCGCGATCCTGCAGGCGATCTTCATCTACACGAGCGTGTTCCTCGCGAATACGTCGATGATCACGCCGGAGATGCGTGCGCACCCGCTCCTGCTCGGGTTCGTCGTCGTGTTCTCGCTCGTCGCGGGGGCGATCTTCGTGATGTGGCTCGGCGAGCTCATCACCGAGTTCGGCGTCGGCAACGGGGCGTCTCTCATCATCATGGCGGGGATCGTCGCGCAGATCCCGTACGCGATGACGATCCTCAAGGAGTCGGAAGAGTTCTGGCAGACGCTGCTCTTCCTGGCCGGCATCTGGTCGGTGACCGTGCTCGTCGTCGTGTTCATCCACAAGGGCGCGCGGCGCGTGCCGATCCAGTACGCGCGTCTGACGCGGGGCCGCCGTGTGTACGGCGGACAGCGCCACTACCTGCCGCTCAAGGTGAACATGGCCGGCGTCATGCCGATCGTGTTCGCGTCGGTGATCTTCGTCGTGCCCGCGGTCCTGTTCCAGCTCTTGGGCTGGTCCGACCTGCGCACGATCTTCAGCACGCCGACGGGCTTCGTACACGTGACGCTCTACATGGCGCTCGTGTTCTTCTTCTGCTTCTTCTGGAACCGGCTGATGTTCCAGCCCAACGAGATCGCCGACAACCTGCGCGAGCACGGCTCGTTCATCCCCGGCATCCGCCCCGGAGCGCGCACGGCCGAGTACCTCGCGAACAGCCTGACGCGCATCACGCTCGCGGGAGCGGCGTTCCTGTCGGTCATCGCGATCGCCCCGGCGTTCGTCACGCAGGGCACGGCGCTCCCGCAGGACATGCGCTACTTCCTGGGCGGCACGTCGGTGCTGATCGTCGTCGGCGTCGCGCTCGAGCTCGTCGACCGACTGAACGCGCAGCTCGTCATGCGCAACTACGACGGCTTCATGAAGTCGTCGGGCCCGAGCTGGACCCGCGGCGAATCGAAGGTGAGCCAGTAGCCATGCCGCGCGTCGTGATCTTGCTCGGACCGCCGGGAGCGGGGAAGGGGACCCAGGCCGCGCGCCTCTCGCGCGAGCTCTCCCTACCGCACATCTCCACCGGCGATCTGTTCCGCGAGAACCGCGCGCAAGGCACGCCGCTCGGCAAGAAGGCGCAGGAGTTCATGGACGCGGGCCGGCTCGTGCCGGACGAGCTCGTCCTCGACATGCTGTTCGATCGCGTGTCGCGTCCCGACTGCTCGAAGGGCTACCTCCTCGACGGCTTCCCGCGCACGCTGCCGCAAGCAGAAGCGCTCGAGAAGCGCCTCGGAAAGGGCGCGAGCGTGCAGGCGATCAACCTCGCGGTCGCCGACGCGGCGCTCGTGGAGCGCATGACCGGGCGGCGCACCTGCGAGAAGTGCGGGAACATCCACCACGTCAAGTACGCGCCGCCGAAGGTCGCGGGCGTGTGCGACAAGTGCAGCGGCAAGCTCGTCCAACGCTCGGACGACACCGCGCAAACCGTTCAGAAGCGCCTTTCGGTCTACCACGATCAGACCGCGCCGCTCGAGCGGTTCTACTCCGAGCGCGGCGTGCTCGATTCGGTCGACGGCAGCCGCTCGCCGGACGCCGTGTTCCAGTCGCTCAAGCAGACGGCCGCGGGAGCGGGGGCGCGCTGATGGCGAAGGAGGAACCGATCACCGTCGAGGCGCTCGTGACCGAGGCCCTGCCGAACGCGCGCTTCCGCGCGAAGCTCGAGTCGGGTCACGAGATCCTCGCGCACGTCTCCGGCAAGATGCGCATGCACTACATCCGCATCCTCCCCGGCGACAAGATCACCGTCGAGATGTCGCCCTACGACCTGACGAAGGGCCGCATCATCTGCCGCGGAGAGCGGCGCACGAGAGGAACGAAATGAAGGTCAGAAGCAGCGTCCGGCGCATGTGCGCCAAGTGCAAGATCGTGCGCCGCCGCGGCGTCGTCCGCGTCATCTGCAGCGACACGCGTCACAAGCAACGCCAAGGCGGCTGAGCCCACAGGAACACGCTAGGAAACCAACCCATGCCGCGTCTCATCGGTGTAGACATCCCCAGCAACAAGCGACTCGAGATCTCGCTGCAGTACATCTACGGCGTCGGTCGCACGACGTCCGCGAACGTGTGCTCCGCGCTCGGACTCGATCCGGGCATGAAGGCCCGCGATCTGACGGAAGAGCAGCTGACGACGCTCGCCAACTACATCCAGAAGGAATACTCCGTCGAGGGCCAGCTGCGGCGCCAAGTCGCCGCCGCGATCGGCCGTCTGCGCGACATCGGTTGCTACCGCGGTGCGCGTCACCGCCGGGGGCTCCCCGTCCGCGGACAGCGCACGCGCACCAACGCGCGCACGCGCAAGGGTCCGCGCAAGACGGTCGCCGGGAAGAAGTCCGTGAAGGGAATGAAGTAGTCCATGACCAAAGCAGTCAAGGCCAAGAAGGCCAAGAAGGTCGAGTCCAGGGGCGTCGTGCACGTGAAGGCGTCCTTCAACAACACGCTCGTCACGATCACCACGGGACGCGGGGAAGTCGTCTGCACCGGGTCGGCCGGCACGGTCGGATTCAAGGGCACGCGCAAGAGCAC
>CAZQHA010000357.1:0-4766 GCA_964592795.1 uncultured Planctomycetaceae bacterium
GGCGTAGAGCGCCGGGCCCGTGCCGTCGTCGAACGTGCACAACGCGAACGCCACTCCGTCGAGGCCGCTGCCGAGCCCGTTCCAGCTCGTGCCGTCCCACGCGGCGATGTGTCGCGAAGGAATCGGTCCGGACGTGACGAACTCACCCGACGCGACGAGCACCGACTGGCTGCCGTCGTCGAACACGCTGAGCGACTTCGCATAGTCGCCACCGAAGTTGTCGATGCCGACCCAGGTCGCGCCGTCCCAGCGTCCGACCGAGAACGAACTGCCGCCGACGTCGAGGGATCCACCCACGAAGAGTCTCGCTCCGGAGCCTTCGTCGAACGCGGCGAGCGCGTGAATCGAACTCGACTGCAAGCCGCTGTGTCCGACGTTCACCTGCCATTCGCGGCATTGCGCGGCGCAAGGGACGGTGCGCGGAGAAAAGAGAAGCGTCGCGACGAAAGTTGCCGCGTGAAGTCGCCGTTGCATGTCGGAATCCTCGTGGGGGGGCCGCGGTCGAATCCGACGAGACGATAACACGACTCGACGGATTCGGCCCGACGAGCCGCGATGCCCGATTCGGGCGCGCTACTTCTTCCGGCGGTAGTCCGTGGACATGTACTGGGTCCACTGGCCGTCGTCGCCCTGGATCGAGGACGTGAAGCGCTTGCGGTCCGGGCCGACGATCGTGATCAGGTCGCGGTACTTGGCCGTCTTCGTCGGATCGTCGTGCTTCGGGCCGGTGGCCTCGAGCGTCAGCGTCTTCTTCGCGTCGTCGAGCGTGCCGCGGTACACCCACAGCTGCGGATGCATCGTGTCGACCCACGTGCCGACGAACGCTTTCTCCCGCGTGTCGTAGCCGATCGTGAGGAGCGTCGTCATCGACGATGTCGCGTCCACCGGGATCGTGCCTTCGGCGAGCACCCACAGTCCGCCGATCGAGCGCACGCTCTCGGTGCTCTCGAACTTCATCGGCGCCGAGTCGGGCGACACGATTTCGGTCGTGACGTTCCATTCTCCGACGAGCTGCGAGAGCCATGTGTGCTGCGGCGTCGGCGAAGGCGGCTTCGGCATCTCTTGGACGGGAGCGGCGGCGAGCGAAAGAACGGCGAGGAGAGCGATGGTCTTCATGGCATGTGATGGATTGGGGAATGCTTTGGCGGACAGTTCTTATCGGAATGCCACCTCGAACAGGCGTCGTACCGAATCGTCGGTAGCGAACGTGCCGAGCTCGGTCGGTTTCCACCAGCGCAGCTCCAGGGATTCGTCGGAGATGCGCTCGCTCGCGCCCTCTGGCGCGCGAACGAGAAAGCGTGTGTCGAGGTGCCAATGACCGGGATCCTGCTTGTGCGGCGGAATCCAGTGCACGTCGAGGTCTACGGGCGCCGGATCGATCGCGAGATCGTCGATCCCGCTCTCCTCGATGCACTCGCGCAGCGCGACGTGCGCCAGATTCGCGTCGCCGTCGCAGTGGCCGCCGAGCTGAAGCCAACGGCCGAGCTTCATGTGGTGGGTGAGGAGCGCGCGCTCTCCGCTTGCGTCGACGATCAGTGCCGACGCGGTCAGATGACCCGGCACGCACGAACGCAGGTGCGCGTCGATCGGATGCTCGTCGATGAACGCGAGCATCCGCAGGCGCGTTTCGAGCTGCTCCTTCGTCGGCGGACGGAAGCTCGTGAGGATCTTGCGCGCGATTGCCAAGTCGTCGCACGCCTTCAACGCACTGGCGCCGACGTAGCCCATGCTCACCCGCGCAAGAGCTTCTTGTATTTGCCGGCCTTCGACGTGCGCCCGACGCCGCGCTTCGCGCGATCCTTCTCGTACCACTCGTGGTACTCCTCGTAGTCGCCGGGGAAGAACACGACGTGCCCTTCCTCGTTGAACGAGAGGATGTGCGTCGCCACGCGGTTCAGGAAGTAGCGATCGTGCGTCACGACGATCGCAGAGCCCGTGTACTCCTGGATCGCTTCCTCGAGAACCCGAAGTGTTTCGAGATCGAGGTCGTTCGTCGGCTCGTCGAGCAGGATCACGTTGGCCGGCTCGCGGAGCATCTTCGCGAGCAGCACGCGATTGCGCATTCCGCCGGAGCACTCGCCGAGCAGCTTCTGCTGGTCCTCGCCCTTGAAGTTGAACCGCGCGACGTACGCACGCCCGTCGAGGATCTTGTTGCCGAACGGGATCTGGGGATTGCCCTCGGTGATGTTGTCGTACACCGACTTCGAGTCGTCGAGCACGGTGCGCGACTGGTCGAGCCACACCATGTGCACCGTCGAGCCGATCGTGATCGTGCCCGAGTCGGGCTTCTCGCGGCCGGTGATCATCTTGAGCAGCGTCGTCTTGCCGCGTCCGTTCGGTCCGATCACGCCGAGCACGCCGCCGGGCGGCACCTCGAACGTCAAGTCCTTGATGAGCACGCGATCGCCGAAGCCCTTCGTCACGCGCGAGAACTCGATCACCTTGTCGCCCAGGCGCGGTCCGGGCGGGATGCGCAGGTCGACCGCGTCGAGCGCGTCCTCCGCCTTCTGCTGGACGAGCTCCTTGTAGCGCGCGAGGCGCGACTTCGAGCGCGTCGTGCGCGCCTTGGGCGTCTTGCGGATCCACTCGAGCTCGCGCTCGATGATCTTCTCGCGCGTCTCGTTCTGGCCGCGCCGCACCATGAGCTCGTTCTGCTTCGCGGTGAGGTACTCGGAGTAGTTGCCCTTGTACGGCCGCGCGGAGCCGCGCTCGATCTCGAGCATCCAGCCGACCACGTTGTCCAGGAAGTACCGGTCGTGCGTGATCAGGATCACGGTGCCGTGGTACTCCTTCAAATGGTGCTCGAGCCACTCGACCGCTTCGGTGTCGAGGTGGTTCGTCGGCTCGTCGAGGAGCAGGAGATCGGGGTGCTGCATGAGCAGCTTGCACAGCGCGACGCGGCGGCGCTCGCCGCCGGAGAGCTTCGTGACGTCGGCCTCGAACGGCGGGAGGCCGAGCGCTTCCGCGGCTTGCTCGAGGTGGCTGTCGAGCTCCCAGATCTCCTTGTGCGTCATCTCCTCGGAGAGGCGCTCGAACTCCTCGCCCATGTCGCCCGACTCGGCGAGCTCGTTGTACCGGGCTTCGATCGCGAGCAGCGGCGCGACGGCTTCCTTGAGATTGCCGAGGACGTCGAGCTCCTCGTTGAGGGGCGGCTCCTGCGCGAGGTAGCCGATCGACAGGCCGGGGTTGGGGCGCGCGACGCCGTCGAAGTTCTTGTCGACGCCGGCGATGATGCGCAGGAGCGTCGACTTGCCCGCGCCGTTGGCGCCGATGAGCCCGATCTTCGCGCCTTCCAGGAAGGCGAGCGTGATCCCTCTCAGGACCTGCTTGAGCCCGTAGGACTTCGAGAGATCCTGGAGCTGGAAGATGATCTTGTCGGCCATGGGGGCAAAGAAGATAGCTCGCATCGCGCGGAGCGCCAGTGGCGCGCGGGCGAAAGGCGGGGCTCGCCTACCGTTTCGCCGTTCGAGCGGGTTATCTTCGCGGCGTTCTCCCGCGTGAACAAACTCCACCGACACACATGACCCGCACTCTCTCCGCGCACACGTCGGCCGCCGACGTCCTCAAGACCCTGGGCATCGACCGCGAGCACTCCGGCGCGTACGACGGCGCTTGGATCGCGACGAAGGGCGAGCTGCTGCAGAGCCGAAACCCTGCGACCGGCGAGGTGATCGCGTCGGTGCGGCAAGCGACGCTCGCCGACTACGAGCGCTGCATTCGCGCCGCGCACGACGCGTTCCTGCGCTGGCGCGAAGTGCCGGCTCCGAAGCGCGGCGAGATCGTGCGCCAAGTCGGCAACCGCATTCGCGACAAGAAGGACGCGCTCGGGCGCCTGGTGACGCTCGAGATGGGCAAGATCCTGCAGGAAGGCTGGGGCGAGGTGCAGGAGGCGATCGACATCGCCGACTTCGCCGTCGGACAGTCGCGCATGCTCTACGGCCACTCGATGCACTCGGAACGGCCCGAGCATGCGATGCGCGAGCAATGGCATCCGCTCGGCGTCTGCGGCGTGATCACCGCGTTCAACTTCCCGGTCGCGGTGTGGGCCTGGAACTCGATGCTGGCGTGGGTGTGCGGCGACTCGTGCCTGTGGAAGCCGTCGAGCTTCACGCCGCTGTGCGCGATCGGCATGACGAACGTCGTGCGGCCGGTGCTCGAGGCGGAGGGGTTCGGCGCGCTCGCCACTCTGTGCATCGGACCGCCGAACGAAGTCGGTCAGAAGATCCTCGAGGACGCGCGCATTCCGCTCGTGTCGTTCACGGGTTCGACAGGCGTCGGCCGGAAGGTCGCGGAGACCGTCGGACGTCGCTTCGGCCGGACGATCCTCGAGCTCGGCGGCAACAACGCGATCGTGTTGATGGAGGACGCGGACCTCGAGCTCGCGCTGCCGGCGATCCTGTTCGGAGCGGTCGGCACCGCGGGTCAGCGTTGCACGACGACGCGCCGGCTGATCGTGCACGAGAAGATCGCCGACGAAGTGGAGAAGCGCCTCTTGAAGGCGTACTCGACCGTTCAGATCGGCGACCCGTCGAACGATTCGACGTTGTGCGGCCCGCTCGTCGACGCGAGCGCGGTGAAGACGATGCAGGCCGCGTTGAAGAAGGTGGTCGCCGAGGGCGGCAAGATCCTGTGCGGCGCCGAAGCTCCCAAGCTGACCGGCGACAACGCCGGCGGCTACTTCGTGAAGCCCGCGATCGTGCGCGCCGAGAACCACTACGCGACCGTGCAAGAGGAGACGTTCGCGCCGATCCTGTACTTGATCCGCT
>CAZQHA010000358.1:0-4755 GCA_964592795.1 uncultured Planctomycetaceae bacterium
GACGCGCAGTCCGTACAGCGCGTTCGTCGCGGCCGCGGTTGCGGGTCCGGATTCCGGCGCGGGCGCCGCCACCGTCGAATGCAGCGCCGAGCAGATCACGTTCCAGAGCTGATGCCGGCGGACCGGCTTGCTCATCGCGCAGGCGAATCCGTGCGCGCGCAGATCCTGCGCGTTGCCGCGGTCGGCGACGCTCGAGAGCAGGATGATCGGCGTCGACTCGAAGCGCGGGTCGGCTTTCAGCACCGACGCGGTCTGCATGCCGTTCATTCCCGGCATCTGCATGTCGAGGAGCACGAGCCCGAACGGATCCGTCGAGAAGAGCGCGTTCATCGCGTGGATCGCCTCGGTGCCGCTGGCGACCGTCTGGCAGCGCGCTCCCCACGCGACGAGCTGCTCGCGCAGGATCATGCGGTTCGTCTCGTTGTCGTCGACGACGAGCACGTGCATGCCCTCGAGGCTCTCGCGCGTCGTCGACGGAGCTGCGGGCGCCGCCTGGCGGGCGAACGGCACGTCGATCCGGAACGTGCTGCCGCGCCCGGGCTCGCTCTCGAGCGAGATGCGGCCGCCCATCAGCTCGACCAAGCACTTGCAGATCGAGAGGCCGAGCCCGGTTCCGCCGTACTTTCGCGTCGTGCTCCCGTCGGCCTGCGTGAACGCCTCGAACACCGCGGCCTGTCGCTCCTTCGGGATGCCGATGCCGGTGTCCTGCACCTTGAACGTCACGTGCACGCGCTCGCCGTCGGACTTCTCGGTGGACACGTCGACCTTCACCTCGCCCGACTCGGTGAACTTGATCGCGTTGCCGACGAGGTTCGTCAGGATCTGGCGCAGCCGCCCCGGGTCGCCGCGCACGTGCTCGGGCATGTCCGGCGGGATCGCGAGCAGGAGCTCGAGCCGCTTCTCGTGAGCGCGTCCCGAGAAGAGGTCGACGACCTCCTCGAGCGTCGTCCGCAAGTTGAAGTCGATGATCTCGAGGTCCAGCTTGCCGGCTTCGACCTTCGAGAAATCGAGGATGTCGTTCAGGACCTGCAGCAGGCTCTCCGCGCTGTTGCGGATCGTGTGCGCGTAGTCGCGCTGCTCGGGCGAGAGCTCGGTGTCGAGGAGGAGCCCGCTCATCCCCATCACGCCGTTCATCGGCGTGCGGATCTCGTGGCTCATGTTCGCGAGGAACTCGCTCTTCGCGCGGTTGGCGGCCTCGGCGCCGGTCAGCGCGGTCGCGAGCTCGGCCGTCCGGTCGCGGACCTGCGTCTCGATGATCTCGTTCGTCGACTCCAGGCGCGCCTGACGCTCCGCGATCACCGACATCTCGTGGCGGCTGTGGTTGATGCCGATCACGAGGCAGACGTCCTCGAAGAGGATCCAGCCGGCGTGCTCGAGCCAGCGCCACGGGCTGGCGCTGACGATGCCGTACACCGATTCGGGCCAGACCAAGCCGCGCAGCGCGTGCTCCGACGCCGCGACGATCGTCGCGGTGAGCAGCACCTTCCAATCGCGGTAGAACGCGAGGAACGCCAGCGAGCCGAAGTAGTGGAAGTGCGTCTCGATGCGGCCGCCGGTCAGCTGCACGAGCAACCCCGCGAACACCATCTGGGCGATCGCCACGCAGTGGCGCGTCGCGAGGTCGTGCGGGCGCATCCAGCACAGCGCGATCGGCAGCGCGGCCGTGACGCCGCCGACGAAGAACGCCAGCGGGACGTGCGGGTGGACGCTCTTCGAGAGCCCCGCCCAGGTGTGCGGCGAGAGCCAGATCGCGCACGCGACGGTGGCGATCCACTCGAGCGCGAGCAGCACGACGAAGAAGCGGTTCGCGCGACCGCGGATCGTGCGCTCGTGCTCGGCGTACAGCTCCGCGGCGCGGTTCTCGAGCGGGATCATGGGGGCGGCATCCCCGCGCGCGAGTCGCGCGCGTCCTCGCCGAGACCGTCGTCGAAGAGCGAGCACCCGAAGACGGGCGTCGTCAGGAACTCGCGCGAGGGATCGTGCAGGCACGCGAGCAACGCGTCGCGGCCCGCGTTCGCGCCTTCGTGGCCGCGCGAGCCCGTGATCCCGCCGCGGAAGAGCAATTGCCCGGCGGGGTGGTAGACGAGGATCTCGCCGGAGGTCTCGGCGCCGAACAGTCGAGCTTCCTGCGACGTGGCGTGCTCGCTGAGGATCACGTCGGGGATCGCCAGCGCCTGCTCGCGCAAGCTCGTCTTCCCGAAGTCGTTCGGAGCCCCCTCGGGGATGCACAGGAGCACGTGGACCGCCGCGAGGTTCTCGGAGCGCGAGAGCACGTACTCGAGCTCACGCAGCGTCGCGCGAGTGCAAGGGCAATGGGGATGCGCGAAGACGAGCAGGGTCGCGCGGTCCGGCGAGCGCAGCAGCCGCGTCCCCGAAGGCCAGTCCGCGGGCACGTCGCGGATCGCCGCGGGGCGATGGTCGCGGTCGGCGACGAGGACGACGCCGGCGAGCAGGATGCTGCCCCACGCGGCGATCGCGCCGACGAACCATCGTCGTTTCGTGAGGGGGTTCACTGGACCGCGGAGCCGCGCGAGGGGACGGGATGCGTCCCCTCATCGGTCCGGAGAAACCCCGACCTGAAGCGAACTCTGCTCAGCCCACGCGATCGACCAGCGCCGGCTCACCCTTCTGCGATGCGCAGAACGCGCAGCAGAAGAACCGGCCGTCGACCTCGGAGCCGTGCCCGATGATCGTGCACCCGCAGTGCTCGCACCGCGGAGCCAGCGAATGGATCGCGCATTCGAAGCAATCGAACGTGAGCGAGCGTCCTCGCATCACCACCTCGAACGACTTGTCGTAATCGTTGCCGCACGTCGCGCATCGGGCCATGGCGTTTCGTCTCCTTTGCCGCCCGCGGAGCGCAACAGTCATGCCTTCGTCCGGCGCGCGCTCCGCGCGTCGAGCGCGGCAGGATGTACAAGCCGCGCTGGAACTTTGTGCCCGCAACGCCGGCGCGATCCGCGCGCGGATGCGACGCCTCCTCGGCGCGAAAAGTGCTGCGCGCAAGCGCGCTCGCGCACTACGCAATTTCCGAGGAAGATCCGATGAACGCTTTCTGCCAGAACTCACTGCTCGTCTTCCTGGCGGCGACCGCGGGCGTGTCCGCCCTCGCGCTGCAAGACGATCGCAAGCCGATCCCGGGCGTCCAGACGAAGCCCGCGAGCGCGGACGTGATCGCCGAGAAGTGGAGGGAGCTCGGCACGCCCGGAGCGGCGCACGAGGTGCTCGACGGCCGCGCCGGCAAGTGGAACGTCGAGGTCAAGATGTTCGAGCCGGGGACGACGGCGTCGAGCTCGACGCCGGCGCAGACGACGACGGGCAAGAGCGAGGCGAAGTGGGTCCTCGACGGTCGTTTCGTTCAGGAGAACGTGACCGGCGAGTGGATGGGGCAATCGTTCCAGGGCCTGGGCATGATCGGGTACGACAACCTCAAGCAGAAGTACGTCAGCAGCTGGTGCGACAACCTGTCGACCACTTTGATGACCGCCGAGGGGACCTACGACGCCGCCACGAAGACGTTCACGTTCACCGGTGAGTGCCCGGACCCGATGTCGGGCAAGTTCAGCCGCTTCCGCTCGGTCGAGAAGCAGGTCGATCCGAACCGCTGGTCGATGCAGACCTTCAAAGTCGGACCGGACGGCCGGGAGTACCTCGCGGGCGAGTTCCAGTACACGCGCTCGTGAGCCGGCGAAGAGAGCGGCAGGCCGTCCGCTACGCGGTCGTGGGCCTGGGCGACATCGCGCAAGAGGCGGTGCTGCCGGCGTTCGCGAACGCGCGTCCGCAAGCGGAGCTCGCGGGCCTCGTGTCCGGCGACGAGGCGAAGCTGCGCCGGCTGGGGAAGAAGTACGGCGTCGAGAGCCTGTGGACGTACGACGAGTACGACGACTGCCTGGCGAGCGGCGAGATCGACGCCGTGTACATCGCGCTGCCCAACACGCTGCACGAGCGCTATGCCGTCCGAGCCGCCGCCGCGGGCGTCCACGTCCTGTGCGAGAAGCCGCTGGCGACGTCGTCGGAGAGCGCCGAGCGCATCGTCGCCGCGGCGCGAGACGCCGGCGTGAAGCTGATGACCGCGTACCGGCTGCACTTCGAGCGCGCGAACACGCGGGCGGTCGAGCTCGTGCGCGCGGGCCGGATCGGCGAGCCGCGGATCTTCGACGCGGTCTTCACGATGCAGGTCAAGGACCCGAATGACATCCGCTTGCAGCGGAAGGTCGGCGGGGGAACGCTGTGGGACATCGGCATCTACTGCCTCAACGCCGCGCGCTCGGTGTTCCGTGCCGAGCCGATCGAAGGCGTGGCGCTGACCGCCGCCGACGACGACAAGCGCTGGAGCGAGGTCGAGGAGATGGCGTCCGTCGTGCTGCGCTTCCCCAAGGAGCGCCTGGCGACGTTCACGTGCAGCTTCGGAGCGGCGAAAGGCTCGTCGTACCGTGTGATCGGCTCGCGCGGCGAGATCCGGGTCGAGCCCGCGTTCCACTACACGCAGCCGTTGCGGCTCGTCGTCACGGTCGGAGAGCGCACGCGCGAGCAACACTATCCGCGCCGCGATCAATTCGCGCCCGAGCTCGTCTACTTCGCGCGGTGCATCCGCGACGACGTCGAGCCCGAGCCGTCGGGTGTCGAGGGCCTCGCCGACGTCCGCATCCTCGAGGCGCTGTACCGATCCGCGCGCTCCGGCGGCCACCGCGTCCGGTTCGCCGAGACGAAGAAGTCCAAGCGGCCGAGCGCGGCGCAGGAGCTGTACCGGCCGCC
>CAZQHA010000359.1:0-4740 GCA_964592795.1 uncultured Planctomycetaceae bacterium
CGAGGAGGTGAACGTGACGACGGTCGCGGCGGCTTCGGGCGCGAACTTCGGCTGGAACATCATGGAAGGCGATGAGTGCTTCGAGCCGCCGGTCGGGTGCGATCAGACCGGTCTCACGCTGCCCGTGCACACGTACTCGAGCGCCGGCGGTCCCTGCTCGATCACGGGCGGCTACGTGTACCGCGGCGCCGCGATCCCGGCGCTGCACGGCACGTACTTCTACGGCGACTTCTGCACGGGCGACATCGAGAGCTTCGTGTCCGCCGGCGGTCTGGCGACGCAGGTGACCGCGTGGCCGTCGCTCTCGATCGGAAGCGGCCTCACGAGCTTCGGCGAGGACGCGGACGGCGAGCTCTACATGGTCATGCAGTCGGGGACGGTCTACCGCATCATCGAGAACTAGGGTCTCGCGCGTGACGCCCCCCCGCACGATGGACTCGGCGATCGTCGTCGGCGCTCCCGCGTCGACCGGAACGCCCGCTCACTCGCACGGAGTGAAGGTTCGAGCCGCAGCGGCAACTGCGAGCGACGATCGACCTACGCATGTCATCGTCGCTTCGCACGGTCGGTGCGGTTCGAACTGGCTGCTCGAGATCTTCGACCAGAGCCCGGTGACGCACTGCCGCACCGACGCGAACTCGTTTCCGGCATCGCCGTTCGGCAGGCTTCCGAACTCGGTCGTCCGCGACGAGGCGTCCGAGGCGCTGCTCGACTCCGGTTGGGACGCGGCGCTCGCGTGGACGCACGAGCGGATGGGCCAACGCGACGGGCGGACGACCGTGCGAAAGGCCTACTACCACGGCCTCTGCCAAGCGCTGGGTCTCGTCGCGCTCGTGCAGCGCGGGCGCGGCCGGCGCTTGCTCGCCAGGCTCGTTCCGTCGCTGCGCGGACCGGAGTGGCTGCTTCCGCGCTGGCTCGGGAGCCGTGAGAAGCTGCGCGAGGCGCTGCCGGTGATCAAGCTCGGCTTTCCGTCGGGTTGGATGCCGTGGGTGATGCGCGCTCGTCCCAACGTGCACGTCATCCACCTGACGCGTCACCCTGGAGGCTACCTCACCTCCTGGATGGGGCACTATCTCGCCCGCCACGATCGCGAGGCGACGCTGCTCGCCAACCGCCTGCGCCTGTACCGGATCGAGCGCACAGCGCCCGAGTGGCGCGAGCGCTTCGGCGACATCGCCGCGATGACGGTGGAGGAAGCGGAGATGTGGTATTGGTTCTACGCCGCCGAGACGACGCACTCGGAGTCCGCGACGTGTCCGCGCTACGACGTCGTGCGCTACGAAGATCTCGTGAGCGACGTCGTCGGGACGGTGCGTCCGATCTTCGAGCGCATGGGGCTCGCGTGGAACGCCACCCTGGAATCCCGGATTCGCGCGACGGCAAAGCTCCCCCCGTCGCAAGCTTCGCGATGGCGCGAGAAGATCGAACCCAGAAACCTCGCAATGGTCGAGCGGCTTGCGCGCTCTTCGCGTCTGTGCGATTGGTGGTGAGAATGCGCTCGGTTCCCGCCGGCCCTCGGACGGGAGAGCGAGCTTGCGCGCCCTGTGAATCGCTTCGAATTCGTTCCGTTGACCGTCGGAGATCTCCCGCGGCTGGAGACGTGGCTGAGCGCGCCGCACGTCCGGGCCGCGTTCGGTGATCCGACCGAGTGGTTGACGGAGATCCACACGAACCTCGCCTCGGACTGGGTGCGACACTTCCGCGCCGACCTGGACGGTTCGCCGGCGGGCTTCGTCCAGTACTACGACACGTCGCGCGCACCCGAAGGCGCGTGGTCGTCGCAACCTCGCGGCACCTACGGCATCGACTTCTTCCTCGGCGAGGCGTCGCTGCTCCGCCAAGGCCACGGCACGCGGCTCGTGGAGCAGTTCCTCGCGTTCCTCGAGCGGACGCTGCGCCCAGCGCGCGTGCTCGTCGACCCGGACGTGTGGAACCTGCCTTCGATCCGCATCGCGCGAACCGCGGGTTTCGTGCTCGATCCTCCGACGGGACTCTGGATCAAGGACTGCACGGTCCTGCGCGCGAAGCGATGATTCAGGCTGCGGCCGCCTCCGGTCGACAGGAGAATCGCCGCCGATGCGCCAGGCCTTCACTACCGCCGTCCTCGTCTGCTGCGCCAGCTCTTGCGCCCTCTTCCGCGAGCCCGTGCCCGACAAGCTGCCGGTCTACTCGGCGCGCTCGGCGCAGGGCGAGCTCGCCGTCGGCGCGGCGGCTGTCGACATCACGCCCGACCATGACTTGTACATGGGCGGCTTCGACACGATGCGCGAGAGCGAGGGTGTGCTCGATCCGCTCTACGCGCGCGCCCTCGTCGTGCGCAGGGGCGAGCTCGAGCTCGTCCTCGTGTCGGTCGACCTCGTCGGGTTGATGCGGCCCGAGGTCCAGGCGATCCAACAGGCGATCCCGGGGATCGATCCGCGGCATGTCGTCATCGCATCGACGCACAACCACCACAGCCCCGACACGATGGGCCTGTGGGGCGTGCCCGTCATCCAGTCGGGGTGCGATCCCGAGTACATGAAGCAGGTGCACGCTGGCGTTCTCGCGTCGATCGACGCCGCGCGCGCGAACCTGCGACCGGCCGAGCTCGGCGCGGCGCGCATCGCTTTCGATCCGAAGGGGTTCCTCAAGAACTCGAGCCGGCCGGGCAACATCGATCCGGAGGTCGTCGTGCTCCACGCGCGCGCGAAGGACGGCGGCGACAGCATCGCGACGCTCGTCGAGCTCGGTTGTCACCCGGAAGCGGTCAAGCGCAAGAACAAGAAGATCACCGCCGATTTCCCGGGGCATGCGGTCGCGGCGATCGAGAGGGAACTGGGTGGCGTCGCCATCTACGTCAGTGGTGCGCTCGGCGCGCTCGTGTCGCCGGATCGCAAGGCGGTCGCGCCGGACGATCGCGAGGGGTACGTCGCGAGCGAGCGGATCGGGCTGCGGCTTGCGGCGGAGGCGCTGGCGGCCGTCCGATCGATCGAGCGCTACGACGATGCGCCCGTGATCGAAGCCTGGCACTCGCTCGTCTATCTCGACAACGAGAATTGGCGGTATGACCTGCTGCGCTTCACCGGGGTCGTCGATCGCAAGATGTATGGCTCGGGATACCTCGAGACCGAGGTCAACTTGTGGAAGATCGGAGGGCTGTCGATCGCAACGGTGCCGGGCGAGATCTCGCCTGACCTCGGGCTGCGAATCAAGCGCGTCGTTGATTCGTCGCCGACGATGATCATTGGGTTGGCGAACGACGAGCTGGGGTACCTGGTTCCGCCGTGGGATTATGACCTTGGGTACTACGACTACGAGCGCACGTTGTGCGTGGGGCGGGATGCGGGTTGGAGCGTTGTCGCGCGCATCGAGGATCTGGCGCTCTTGTCGCATTATGGTCGCAAGTAGGTTGGCCCCAGCGGGCAAGCGGCGCACAAGACGACGAAGCGATTCCGCCGACTGCGTTGCGGCAATACAAAGGCAAGCTGCGGCTCGCTGAGCAACGCAGCCGGCGGTTAAACAAGAAGAGAAGACGTGTCTTCTCTTCTCTGCCTCTGCTCCTCTCTTCTTCTGCTCTTCTCTTCCTATTTAACCGCCGGCTGCTGCGCTCAGCGGCTCTCAGCTCGCCTTGGTATTCCCGCGCAGCAGTCGGCGGAATCTTCGCGTCAGCGCTTCGAGGCGACGTGGACCGACGGCGCACTCGTGCCATCGAGTCTGTCCACGGCGAACCCCGCCGCGCGCGATACGATCCACTCCAGCGCGAAGATCGCGGTGTAGTGTCCGAAGGGCACGTCGATGCGCTCCGGTCGGCCGAGCGCTCGCCACAAGGATTCGCGACTGTGCTCGGGCACGACACCGTCGAAGCGCGCGGTGACGAACAGCACGCGCTGTGAGTCCAGCGCCGGCGCGAAGGTGAGCGGATCGAAGTCGAACTGCTCGCGGATCTGTCGCTGCAGCTCTTCGGGAGTGATGTTGTCCTTGGCGCAGCGCTCCTTCACCCAGCGCTCCAGCTTGATCTCGTCCGCCTCGAGCGCCAGACGGCTGAAGTCGCCGCCGGCGAGGCAGATGATCGCGCAGTCCAGGCGCGGCTCGACCGCCGTCAGCACCGTCGCCAGCATCCCGCCGATCGAAAGGCCGAAGCAGCCCATGCGCGTGCTGTCGATCTCGGGGCGCTCGGCCATCCAGTCGACGAACGCGCGGTGCTGCCTCACGACGCGGATCAGCTTGCCCTCGAGGTCCTCGATCGATTCGCAGTCGCGGAAGAGCCGCCACTTGCGCTCGATCGAGCCCGCGGCGATCCCGCGGCGCGCCAGGGACCGGCACACGCGGTCGGTGATCGACTCGCCTCCGGCGAGGATCGGCAGCACGAGCAGGAACGGAGCCGGCTCGTCGGTCAGCGCCGACGAGTAGTAGCGGTAGTCGAGCTCCTCCCCCGCGATCTCGACTCGGCCTTCGTGCTTCCACAGCTCGCCGTCGCGGACCGGCGGATTGGACGTCGCGAGGTCGATGCTCGGGCAGTCCATGCGCTCGACCAGCGCCGGGTCGAGCCGGGCAAGCGCGCGCGGTCCGCCCGCCGACCGCGTCGTGCTGCAGCCCGCGGCGATCGCGAGGGCGAAGCACGCGAGCGATCGGATTCGAGACGGCGTGTTCATCGCGGCGGCCAAGGAGCGAAGGGGATCGGTACGGAAGCTACGGAGCGACGACCACGCGAGCCGCTTCGATCGATTCGTCGCGCCGGGGCCAGCGGAAGTCGTCCCAGGC
>CAZQHA010000360.1:0-4738 GCA_964592795.1 uncultured Planctomycetaceae bacterium
GGCGGCGTGCGGTGGTCGACCGCGGCGCAGGAGCTTCTCCTTGACCTCGCTCCAGAATCCGCCGCGACGCATGCCCATCACGCGTCCCTCGAGGAACCCGTCGAGGTCGCGCGCGAGCTCGCGCACGCCCGTGTACCGGTCGTCCGGCTTCCACGCCATGGCCGTCTCGCAGATCGCGACGAGCTCGCGCGGCGCCGTGGGCGCGAGCCGCCGCAGCGGAGTCGGCGGGCCGCGGCGAATCAACGCGAGCGTCGCCGCCGGGTCTTCGCGACCCTGGCGCGGCGCGTACGGTGCACGTCCGGCGAGCAATCGGTAGAGGATCGCGCCGATCGCGTAGACGTCGGCGCGGAACGCGACCTCCGCCACGCGCCCTTGCGCCTGCTCGGGCGCCAAGTACGGAGGCGTTCCCGCGATCGTTCCGTCGAGCGTTTCTCCCGGCGCGGTGCCGTCCGTGACCTCGGGCTCTTCGCGGCGGCGCTCGCGCTCGCCGACCGTCTTCGCCAGGCCCCAATCGACGACGTAGATCTCGCCGAACGCACCGACCATCACGTTGGCCGGCTTGAGATCGCGGTGGATCACTCCGCGCGAGTGCGCGAACGCGACCACGTCGCACAGCTTCCCGATCGCGAGCAGCGCGCGGGTCAGCGACCAGCCTTCGGATCGAGCGCGCGCCAGATCGAACACTTCCTCGAGATTCCGCCCCGCGATCCGCGGCATCGTGAAGTACAGGCGTCCGCCTTGCTCGAGGCCGACGTCGTACACCGGGACGACGCCGGGATGCTCGAGCTGCGCCGCGACTTGCGCCTCGGTCAGGAAGCGCGACTTCGCGTCGTCGCCGTTCGAGCTCGCGTCCACGTCGAGCACCTTCATGGCGAGCTCGCGTTCGAGCACCGTGTCCCAGACGTGGAGTATGACGCCCATCCCGCCGTGAGCGATCTCGCCGAGCAGCACGTATCGGCCCGCGCGGGCGCTCGCGTGGTCGCGCTCGCCGATCGCGCCACACGCCACGCGCGGCGGCGGCAAGGTCACTCGCCGGCGCCGCGCTTCGAGCTCTCGAAGGCTCCGCTCGAGCTCGGGATGCCCGCGGCACAGATCGTCGATCGACCCGCGCCCTCGAGCCAGGTGCTCGGCGAACGCGCGCAGCGCTCCCCGTTCGACGTCGCGCTGCGTCACGACACCGCCCCCGGCGTGACCGCGGCCGCCGCGCCGAGCGAGACGCCCGGCGCGAACACGCCGAACTCGAGCGCGCGTCCTTCGGCGATGCTCACGTCGAGCGTCCGACGCTCCATGCTCGACCTACTCCTTCGACGCAGACTTCGGGAGTAGCTCGATCCGCGACGCGAGCATCTCTTGGCTGCGGATCGAGAACTCCTTCTCCTCCTTGGGCTGCAGCAGCACGGTCTTGGCTTGGAAGATCCGCGCGCCTTGCGAGTCCTTCCCGCGGTCGTACCAACCGGGCTTCATGACGTGCAGCTCGGGCGCCTCGAGACGCTGGCTCTTGCGCTTGGCCTGGTACTCGATGTTGAGGCTCGTCAGCTTGTCCTCGATCGCCTGGAGCAGCGTCCGGCCCTGCGACTCGGACAGCTCGCCCTCGGGCTCGACCTGGAACACGTAGCGCGCGGCGTCGACGTCGGCGAGCGCGCGGAAGTGGGTGATGCGCGCGCCGGTTTCCGCCGCCGCCGCCGTCACGGCCTCGATCACCTGCGTGTCGGCGACCTTCTCGCCCGTGAGGCTCGTCATACCGCGACCCTTGCGCTGGAAGGTGATGACCGGCGTGTCGTTGTAAAAGTCCTCGACCCGCACGATGTCGTTGATGTCGTATCGGTAGAGACCGCCGGTGGTCGTCAAGAAGACGTAGTAGTCGCGCGGCGAATCGAGCTCCTGCGCACCGAGGAACGTCCACTTGTCCGGCGACTCGGGCTCTTCGTCGACCTCCTCGACCGCGACGAACTCGTACACGTTCGTTCCGACCGTGAGCACTCCGCCCGCTCCTTCGTCGGTGAGCGGGATGCTGCCGCGCGCCTCCGAGGAGAGATATCCCCAATCGCGCACGGGCATCGGGCGGCGCTGATCGGGATCGAACCACTCGCCGAAGCGCTCGACGTGCGCTCCGACCGTGCCGCCCTTCCAACATCCGATCAACGCGAGGTTCGGCCAGAAGTCGGCCGGCAGGAGCTTGCCGTCGCGCCGCGCGCGCGCGGACTCCAACGCGCGCGCGATCTCCGGCTCCGGACGGCACTGCGCCTCGATCGTCTCGCGGATCTCCGCGGGCATGTCGAGATCGCCGATCAACGTACCGTCGCGGACGTCGCGGATCAGATCGTCCGCGTTCTCCTGCGCGAACTCGCAGAGCTTGGCGATCGACGAAGGATTCGCGGTGCAGAGGAACGTCACGTCCGCGACGAGGCCGAGGCGCATCACGGCGTAGTACTCGGCCCTGTGATCCTCGATCTCGAAGACCGGGTACGGCACGACGTACGTGTTGCGGATGATCCCCGGCATGTTCTGGTAGATGTGGCCGCTCGTCGAACCGAACGGAATGCCGGCTTCGGTGTGACCCTCGACGGCGGGGGAGACCAAGCTGAACACCTTGCCTTGGAAGATCTGCGGGTGGTCTTTCTGCGCGTGGTACAGCCAGGTCCGCATCTGATCGGCGTGATCCCGGCCGCGGCACGTCCGCGTGACCGGGATCAGCTTGGGCTCGCCGGTCGTGCCCGACGTGCGCGAGAACATCACCGGCGGCTCGGCCGTCAGGACGTCGCTCTCGCCGCGCGCCATCCGCTTGACGCGTTCGGCGATGTCGTCGTACTTCACGACGGGCACCGCGCGCGAGTACTCCGCGAGCGAGCGGAGCGACTTGAAGCCGAACTCGCGGCCGTATTCGGTGTCCGCGTTGCGGCGCAGGATCTCGAGCAGCTTGCGCTCCTGGCTCTCGGCCACCGAGCGCGTCACCTCCTCGAATCTCGCCGCCGACTTCTTCCCGACGAACGAGACCGCCACCTTCGCAATCAACGTCATGGCTCACTCCTCGGCGCGGCCAGTGCGCTTCGGCTCCATCTCGACGCCGTCATGCGCGCCGGCTCGGCAATTGCCGTACCCGCGCTCGGGCGCGCCGAGAACGCGGCGACCGTTCGGCTCGTTGGCACAAACTGCATCGCGCGCGTGGAAGCTGCTTCACGAAATCCTCCGATGCGCGGTACCGGGTTACGCTGAATTGGAGAACCGGCCGCTTGATGCGCGAGCGACCGATCCCATGAGACGGCGGACTTCGGAACGTACAACGAGCTGGAGTCCAGAAGCGCGACGGATCAAGTCACTTCGGTGATCGGATCGGTCGCGTTTCGCATTCTGGCGGCCGCCTGCAGCTCGGCCGCGACGGTGAAAATCCTTCCGCGCGGCCCCGTCGGCCGATTCTCCCTCGCGGAGTCAATGTCGGCCCGGGGCGGATCCGACACTCGACGAGCGCGCGCGACATCCCGCGCACTCGGATGGGCCTGCACGGCGATCTTTCGACTCTCGATCTCACGAGCCTCTTCCAGAACCTCGAGAGCGCGCGCAAGACCGGCGTCTTGAGGGTCGAAGAGCCCGGCGAGCGCACGGACCTCTACTTCGAGGCGGGCCAACTCGCCCTCATCGCATACGAGGGCCGGACGTCGCTCGTCGACCTGCTCCTGGCAACGGGCGCCGTCACACCGGCGATGCTCGAGCTGGCGAAGAAGCACAAGCGGCGCGGGCAGGGACCGTGCGCGGCGCTCGTCGAGAGTGGAGCGATCGCGGCCGAGCAGATCCTCGCGATCGCGACGGCGCGCCTGACCGACGACGCGTGCGAGGTGCTCGCCGCGAAGGCCTGCACGTTCGAGTTCATCGAGTCGGAGAAGCCGTCCGACGAGTTCGATGCCGACGAGCGCGCGCTCGGGATGAAGCTACCCGCGAGCCCGCTGCTCCTCGAGTCGGCGCGGCGATCGGACCACTGGGCCATGATTCGGGAGCACCTGCCTTCCGACTCCGCGCACTACGTCGTGGGGCGGCAGCCGCGCGTCCCCGCGGACAAAGCGAAAGCGCGATTCCAAGACGAGATCCTCGCGCTCCTCGACGGCGCACGCACCGTGCGCGACGTCGTGAGCCGCTTTCCGACGAAGCGTTTCCAGGCCTACGAGCTGCTCGCCGAGCTGGCGAAGAGCCAGACGATCCGGCCGATCCCAGTCGGCGGTCTGAACGCGAGGATCCTCGAGCTCGCCCGCCGCGATCGAAAGCGCGCGCTGGCGCTCCTGGAGCACGCCCTCGAGCAGAATCCGCACCACCTGGATCTGCTCTGCACGAAGGCGATGCTCGCCGAGAAGATGGACGAGCTGGAGAAGGCCGTCGAAGCGCTGAAGCTCGTCGTGCATCTGCAGCTCGAGAGCGAGGACAAGGATGCAGCGCGCACGACGCTCGACCGGCTCAAGAAGCTCGACGAGCGCGATCCGTACGCGTGGGAGAAGAGCTTCGACCTGGCGTGCGAGGAGCGTCGAGACAAGGACGCGGTCAAGGACAGCCGGACGCTGATCGAGATCTACGGCAAGTCGGCCCAGCACCGCAAGGTGGTCGGCGTCCTCGAGCGGATGAGTCGCATCAGCGGCTCGACGTGGGAGCACGTGCGCGAGCTCGCTCACGCGCGCGCGGCGGCGGGCGAACGGGACGCGGCCGTGAAAGGCCTCGAGCGATTCGCGGCCGAGCTGATCGCACTCGAGTCGTACCC
>CAZQHA010000361.1:0-3599 GCA_964592795.1 uncultured Planctomycetaceae bacterium
GCTCGACGAGCCGACGAACCACCTCGACCTCGCCGGCATCGAGTGGATCGAGGCGTACATCCGCGAGTTGAAGACCGCGGTGCTCACGGTGAGCCACGACCGCCGCCTCCTCGACAACGCGGTCACGGCGATCGTGGAGCTCGAGCGCGGTCAACTGACGCGCTTCACCGGCAACTACTCGAACTACGTCCGGCTCAAGGAGGAGCGCTACGTCTCCGACCTGCGCGCGTTCGAGATCCAGGACGACTTCATCCGCAAGGAGGAGGCGTTCATCAAGAAGCACATGGGCAGCCAGCGCACCGTCGAGGCGAAGGGCCGCCAGAAGAAGCTCGAGAACCTCGTGCGGCTCCGGAAGCCCTACAACGACGTCCGCCGTCCGGTCATCCATCCGCCCAAGGCGGAGCGCGGCGGCGAGCTCGTGCTCGAGGCGCGCGAGCTGTCCGCCGGCTACGGCGACTCGAAGGCGCTGTTCGCCGGCGTCAACCTGCGGGTCGCGCGCGGCGACCGCATCGGCATCCTGGGCGAGAACGGCGCGGGGAAGACGACGCTCCTCAAGATCCTCGCCGGTCGCATGCCGCCGCGCTCGGGCGCCGTCGAGTTCGGCCACAAGGCCGCGTGCGGTTTCTACGACCAGGACACCTCCGAGCTGCGGAACGACGGAACGCCGTACTCGGAGATCCGCCGCGACCATCCGGAGCTCACCGACCTCGAGATCCGCAATCACCTCGCGCTGTTCCTCTTCCGCGGCAACGACATCGACGCTTCGGTCGCCTCGCTGTCGGGCGGGGAGCGCGCGCGGCTGTGCCTGGCGCGGCTCGTCCTGACGAAGCCCTCCTGGCTCGCCATGGACGAGCCGACGAACCACCTCGACCTCGCCGCGCGCACCGCGCTCGAGGAGATGCTCAGCGAGTTCGCCGGCGCGCTCGTCTTCGTCAGCCACGACCGCCAGTTCCTCGACGGCCTCTGCAACCAGATCGTCGAGGTCGGTGACGGCCGCGTGCGTCGCGTCGACGGCAACTACTCCACGTGGCACGCGCTCAAGGTGCGCGAGGAGGAAGCGCGCCTGGCCGCCAAGGCCGCGCCGAAGCCCGCCGAGAAGGCGAAGGACAAGCCGAAGGACGAGCCGCCCGTCAAGCCGCGCGCCCCGTCGAGCGGGAAGGTCCGCAACCCCTACCTCTTCGAGAAGCTAGAAGGCCGCATCATGGCGCTCGAGGAGGAGCTCAAGACCGTGCAAGCGTCGACGACGACCGAGGAGGTCTACCGGCACGTCGACAAGCTGAAGGAAGCGCAGTACCGCATCGCCGAGATCGAGCGCGACCTCGCGACCGCATACCACGAGTGGGAGACCTGGCAGTAGGACCGCGCTTTCGCGCCCGGTATTCTGCGGCTTCCTTCGAAGTTCCATGCACATCTTCGTCGAGGAGATCCGCGCCGCGATCGCGCGCGAGGCCGGGGTGGCCGAGTCGGAAGTGCGCGTCGAGCTGCCGCGCGATCCGTCGCTCGGCGACCTCGCGTTCCCGGCGTTCGCGCTCGCGAAGCAGTTGAAGAAGCCGCCGCCCGCGATCGCCGCCGATCTCGCGGCGAAGCTCTCGAGCACGCTGCGCGGCATCACGGCCACGCCGAGCGGGCCGTACATCAACTTCCGCATCGATCGCACGCGCCTCGCGGAGACGGTGCTGGGCGAGATCCGCTCGCGCGGAAGCGGGTACGGAGGCTCGTCGATCGGCGCCGGCAAGACCGTCGTCATCGACCTCTCGTCGCCGAACATCGCCAAGCCGATGTCGGTCGGCCACCTTCGGTCCACCGTGATCGGCGCCGCGATCCAGCGGCTCCACGACGCGCTCGGCTACGAGACGGTCGGCATCAACCACATCGGCGACTGGGGCTCGCAGTTCGGGAAGCTCGTCGCCGCCGTCGACCGCTGGGGCTCGACCGTCGATCTCGTGCGCGATCCGATCAAGGCGCTGCTCGAGCTCTACGTCCGCTACCACGACGAGGAGGAGAAGGACCCGACGCTCGCGAAGGCCGCGCAGGCCGCGTTCCAGGAGCTCGAGAGCGGCGTCGAGGGGCCCGTCAGAGCGACGTGGAAGCAGCTGACCCAGCTCTCGCTGGCCGAGTTCGACAAGATCTACCAGCGTCTGCACGTCACGTTCGACGAGGTGCGCGGCGAGGCGTTCTACGAGCCCTACCTCCAGAGCACGATCGAGCGCATCGTCGCCGCCGGCATCACGGAGGAGTCGCAGGGCGCGCTGATCGTCGACCTCTCCTCGATCGAGAAGGGCATGCCGCCCTGCCTCCTGCGCAAGACCGACGGAACGACGCTCTACGCGACGCGCGACCTCGCCGCGGTCTTCCACCGGCACGAGCTCTATCGCTTCGACCGCTGCCTCTACGTCGTCGGCGCCGACCAGAAGCTCCACTTCCGCCAGCTCAAGGGCGTCCTGAAGCGCATGAAGCTCGATTGGGAGCCGCGCGTCGAGCACGTCGACTTCGGGATGATGCGCCTCCCTGAAGGGAAGATGAGCACCCGCAAGGGGCGCGTCGTGTTCCTGGAGGACGTGCTCGATCGCGCCGCCGAGGAGGCGCTGCGCATCATCCGCGAGAAGAACCCGAGCCTCGCGAACGCGGAGCAGATCGCCGAGCAGGTGGGCATCGGCGCGGTCGTGTTCAACGACCTGAAGCGCGAGCGCGTCAAGGACGTCGAGTTCGTCTGGGAGGAGGTCCTCTCGTTCGAGGGCGAGACCGGCCCGTACGTCCAATACACGCACGCGCGGCTGGCCTCGATCCTGCGCAAGGCGAAGGAGAGCGGTGAGGACGGCGCGGTGCCCGACCTCGGTCGCCTCGACGACGCGGGCCAGGTGCTGATCCGCCTAGGACAGTTCCCGTCGGTCGTCCAATCCGCGGCCGAGCACGCCGAGCCGTCGGAGGTGACCGTCTACCTGCTGGGCCTTTGCCGCGAACTCAACAATTGGTATGTCCAGCACCGCGTGCTCGGGCAGGAAGCGTCGCTGACCGCCGCGCGACTGGCCCTCATCTCCGCCTCCAAGAACGTGATCGCCAACGGGTTGCAGCTTCTCGGGATCGCGGCGCCGGAGGAAATGTGAGCCGGTCCTTCAGCGGCTTCGGATCCGGTCCGATCACTTCGACGGCGGCACTCCTCTCGGCGCAGTCTCCACGCGCCGATCGCGGAACGGCCCCACGCCCCCCGGCGTTCCTGAGGAGGAGAGCTTGATCCAACGGTACATCCGTGACGTCCCGGACTTCCCCAAGAAGGGGATCCTCTTCAAGGACATCACACCGCTCCTCCAGAACCCCGCCGGGCTGAAGCTCTCGATCGAGGGCATGGCCGCCGCCGTCGACGCGAAGAGCTTCGATGTCGTCTGCGGCATCGAGTCGCGCGGCTTCATCTTCGGCACCGCGCTCGCGCACCACCTCGGCAAGGGCTTCATTCCGATCCGCAAGCCAGGAAAGCTCCCCTGGAAGACGGCCAGCGAGAGCTACCAGCTCGAGTACGGCACCGACCGCATCGAGATCCACGTCGATGCGGTGAAGTCCGGCCAGGGCGTCTTGATGGTCGACGACCTGCTCGCGACGGGCGG
>CAZQHA010000361.1:3609-4734 GCA_964592795.1 uncultured Planctomycetaceae bacterium
GGGCGGAACGATGGAGGCCGCGCTGAAGCTCGTGAGGCGGATCGGCGGCAAGCCGGTCGCGTGCTCGTTCGTGATCGAGCTGAGTTTCCTCGACGGACGGAAGCGCCTCGGCGACATCCCGGTCCACACGCTGCTCAAGGTCTGAGTTTCGAAGCTCCCGAAAGTCGCACTCCCCATGACCCGCAAGAAACCTGTCGAACGCAAGCGAGCCAAGTCGAGCAAGGGCGCCAAGGTCGCCCCGAAGGGCGCGGGGGCCGCGAGCTCGACGGCGGAGCGCCCGCCCCGCATCAAGATCCAAAAGGTCGCCGATCCGCAGTACGACACGCTCCCGACCGAGGAGATCTGGAACCTCTACCGCAAGGCGCGCGCTTCGAAGAAGGCCGATGAGATCGAGAAGCTGCGGAACGTGCTCATGGAGCGGCACTACCCGCTCGTCCGTTACATCGCGGAACGGCTGCTCCAGACCTTGCCGAAGTCGATCGAGCTCGACGACCTCGTCAGCGCGGGGCTCTTCGGGTTGATGGACGCGATCCGCGGCTTCGACCCCGACCGCAACATCAAGTTCAAGACGTACTGCACGACGCGCATCCGCGGATCGATCCTCGACCAGCTGCGCTCACAAGACTGGGTGCCGCGTCTCGTGCGCCTCAAGGCGGGCCGCATCGAGAAGGCGCTGCAGCGTCTCACTGGGGAGTACGGACGCGAGCCGACCCACGCGGAGCTCGCGCACGACCTCGCGATGGACCATGGCGAGCTCTCACAGGAGATCTCGAGCGCCAGCGCGAAGACGATGTTCTCCCTGTCGGAGAAGTGGGAGGACCGCGACGACGACAGCTCGATCGAGAAGGTCGACGTCCTGGAAGACCGCAAGGCCGACGACCCGATCGGCGAGCTCCACCGCCGCGACCTGATGACGTTCATCACGCGCTCCCTGACCCACAAGGAACGCTTCATCATCGAGCAGTACTACCAGGTCGGTCACACGATGCGGGAGATCGGCGAGATGCTCGCGCTGACCGAGAGCCGCGTGTGCCAGATCCACTCGAACGTGATGCTGCGGCTGAAGGACCTGCTCGGGCAGAAGTCCGGCACGCTGCTGCTCTGACCGGGTTGGCGCCCGTCGGT
>CAZQHA010000362.1:0-4726 GCA_964592795.1 uncultured Planctomycetaceae bacterium
GCCGAGCTCATCGGCTGCCCGCCGGAGCAAGTGCTGTTCATGAGCACCGGCGTCATCGGCGCGCGGCTGCCGCTCGAGCGCATCCTCGACGCGCTCCCGGCGCTCGTGTCGGGCGTGAACGAGCGCGGCCTCGGTGATTTCGCGCAAGCGATCATGACGACGGACCTCGTTCCGAAGGTGCGCACGGTGAAGGTCGAGGACCGCTCCGGTCCGCCGTTCCGCGTCACCGGCGCCGCGAAGGGCTCGGGGATGATCCACCCGAACATGGCGACGATGTTCGCCTTCCTCTTGACCGACGGCCCGGCGATCAAGGACGCGAACGCGTTCCTGCGCAGCGTGGCGGCGAAGAGCTTCCACCGGCTGACGGTCGACGGCGACACGTCGCCGAACGACACCGTGCTCCTGTGGAACGCGCGCGCCGCGGCCGCGGCCGCGAACTCGGTTCACGAGGAGAACCAAGCGCGCTCGATCCTCGAGGTCAGCCAGGAGCTCTGCCGCGCGATCGCGGCCGACGGCGAGGGCGCGACGCGGCTCATCACGGTGCAGGTGACCGGAGCTCCCAGCTCGGAGATCGCCGCGACGGTCGCGCGCACGATCGCGACGAGCCCGCTGACGAAGACCGCCGTGCACGGACGCGATCCGAACTGGGGCCGCATCCTCGCGGCGGCGGGTCGATCCGGCGTCGAGTTCGACACCGAGAAGGCGCGCGTCTGGATCGGCGAAGCCGACGTCTTCTCGAGCGGCAAGCCGCATCCCGAGAACGAGCCTGCGGCGCACCTCCATCTGCTCAACAATCACGAGGTCATCCTGGGCGTCGACCTCGCGATCGGCGGCGCGTCGGCGGAGGCGTGGACGTGCGACTTCTCGGCGGACTACGTGCGCATCAACGCCGACTACCGCTCGTGAGCGGCCTCTGCGCCGTCACGATCCCCCAGATCCAGTTCCGCCACACGCAGTCGACGTCCGCGAAGCCGCTGGATTCGAGCATGCGGAAGTGCTCGGCGAGCGGCGTGTAGTGATCGTGCGCGGCCGCGTGGTCGAGCAGGCTCTCGATCTCGCCCGCGCTGCAGTGATCCGGCTCGCGGCAGAACGCGAGCCAGCGCTCCCAGTTGACACGCTGGTTGCGCTCGTCGGCGCCGAGCACGCGGGCGGCGCCGGATAACGCTCCGGCCGGCCGGAGCGCCGCGTACACGCGCGCGTACACGGCGGCCTTGTCGACGACGTGGTGCAAGCTGATCGAGGACGTCACGAGGTCGAACGCCTGCTCGCCGACGTCGAGATCCTCGAAGCGCGCGACGACGAAGCGGGCGCGGCGCGCGAACGCGGGGAACTCGCGCGAGAGCCGGTCGCGCGCGACATCGAGCATCTCGGCCGAGGCGTCGACGAGCGTGGCGCGCGCGCCCCGGAACCCTCTCGCGCGAGCTCGAGGACGTCCGCCGGCGCGCTCGGCCAGTAGGTCGCGAGGCGCTCGATCATTTCCGCATACCGCGGAACCGCCCGCCCGATCAACGAGTCGTAGAGAGCGGCGATCCCGCCGAAGTAATCCGCTGCGCTGACGCTGTCCACGAAGCTCGCCCGACGGCCCCTCCCCCCGAGCGTGGTGCGGGTGCCGCCGGAATGCAAATCCCCCGGAGAAGGCGTGATTTCCGGCGTTGCGGGGTTTCGTAAGTAGAGGTACTCTGCAACCCAAGAGGTTGCGCCTGGGACTCGCCTGTCCAGGCGGCGCGTCGATCTGATCCGAGTTGACCTGCCACAGGTCTCGAGGGGCAGCCTCCGGTTTCTTTGCTTGCCAAGCTCCGGGCGCATCGCGAATGCATCGCCCGCCCCCCACACATCCAATGAGGTGCCTCAGATGAGATTCCAGTTCACTCGCAGTTTCACACAGCTCTCGGCCGCGTGCGCGGTGCTCGCGTCGACGGCGGTGGCTCAGGACATCAATATCGACGTCGCTGCGGCCTTCGGCACTCCGACCAATGCCTACGGCGCCGGCGCCGCTCAGCCCGGCGTCTGGAACCAGGTCAACTCGGCGTTCGGTCCGTACTCGGCGTTGAACCTGCTCAACACGGCCGGTGCGGCCACGACCGCTGACGTCGCGAACGTCGGTGGCTTCGGCGACTTCTCCTTCAACAACGCCGGCACGGTCGGCGACGACCAGGCGCTGATGGACGACTGCCAGGACGTCGGCGGCGTCGGTGGCACCACGACGTGGACGTTCAGCCAGCTCACGAACGGCAACTACGACGTCTACACGTACGCTTGGGCGCCGGACAGCGGCACGTTCCTCTCGAACGTGACCGTCCCGGGATCGTCGAGCACCAACCCGCAGCTCGTGGGCGGCAACTGGCCGGGCACGCAAGCTCTGGGCGTCACGTACTCGAAGCACACCGTGACCGTCACCACGGGCACGCTGAGCGTCACGATCGCGACGGTCTCCGGATTCGCGTCGGTGAACGGCTTCCAGCTCGACCTGCAAGCCGGTCCGGCGATCTCGTCCTACTGCCTCGGTGACGGCACCGGCACGCCCTGCCCGTGCGCGAACACCGGCAGCACCGGCCGTGGTTGCAAGAACTCGAAGCCCGGCCTGCCGTTCGGCGCGCTGCTCACCGCGGTCAACGCGGGTGGCGGCCCGAACCCGAGCGTCAGCGTCACGGCGAACGACCTGGGCCTGAAGTGCGAGAACATGATGGCCGGCAGCTACACGATCTTCTTCCAAGGCACCGCGAGCCTCGGCAACGGCAACATCTCGCCGTTCTACGACGGTCTCGAGTGCGTCGGCGGCACGATCGTCCGCCTCGGCCGTATCACCACGATGGGTGGCACGAACACCCTCAACGGTGTCGCGGGCGTCGCCGGCCTCTCGGCCTCGGCGCAGACCCTTCACTACCAGGCCGCGTACCGCAACTCGGTCGCGTTCTGCACGCCGGCGACGCTCAACACGTCGAACGCGCTGACGGTGAACTGGACTCCGTGACATGAGTGGACGTGTCAAGCCCCTGAGTTGACACGGATCACGTAGCGATTGGCGCGAGGCTGGGCTGGAGCGATCCGGTTCAGCCTCGCGCGCTTTTTCGTCCGCGCAGCGCGTCGAGTATCGTGTCCGCCGAGTTGAGCCCGACAAGACTCCTCCCGTTCGCGATCGCGCTCTCGTGCTCGATCCTCGCGTCCGACGGCCGCGCGCAGAGCGCACCGCCCGAGACCGTGCGCTTCGGCGCGTACCGCTTCGAGATCGCGGGCCTCGAGCGCCCCGCCGCCGCAGCGGTCGACGCGGAGGGGCGCATCCACGTGGTCGAAGAGCTCGCACGCCGCGTCCGCGTCTTCGACAAGTCGGGCTCGCCCGTGCGCGCGTTCGGCGAGATCGGCGCGCCGCACGGCGAGCTGCTCGAGCCGCAGGGAATCGCGGTCGCGGCGGACGGCGGCACGTTCGTCGCGGACACCGGAAACGACCGAGTCTGCGTCTTCGATTCCGCGGGGCGGTTCGCGCGCGCCCTGGGACGGCGCGGAACCGGCCCGGGCGAGTTCCATCACCCGCTGGGGCTCGCGCTCGCCGGCGAGCGGCTCTACGTCGCGGATTCGCGCAACCACCGCGTCCAGGTGCTCGACGAGGACGGCTCGTTCGTGCGCGAGATCGGCCGGCGCGGGCGCGGCCAGGGCGAGCTCTTCCATCCGACCGGGGTCGCGACCGACTCGGCGGGCGCGGTGTACGTCTCGGATCTCGACAATCAGCGCGTCCAGAAGTTCGACGCCCAAGGCGCGTTCCTCGCGAGCTTCGGGGACTTCGGACCGTACCCGGGCTTCTTCACCGCGCCCTGCGGGATCGCCTGTGCGGACGACCGCGTCTACGTGACCGACCGCGACAACCACCGCATCCAGGCGTTCGATGCGCGCGGTCGCTTGGCGTACGAGTGGGGACTGCACGTCCTGCGACCGCGGGAAGGCGCCGGCAAGCTCCATTATCCGAGCCACGTCGCGATCGCGCCGTCGGGGTCCTTCGCGGTGGTCGTGGAGCCGGTCGAGAATCGATGTCAAATCTTCGGTCCGCGATCCGAGGACGAACCGCCGCCGCTCGTGCAGGACAAGGGCGCGAGCGCGCACTACGGGGCCGGCATCGACGTGCGCGGCGATCTGTGCGCGCTCGTCGAGCCGTCGTCGCCGGGCGCGGCCGTCTTCGACGTCTCGACCGAGACCCCGATCGAGATCACGCGCTTTGGGACGTACGGCCCGAAGCCCGGAGCGCTCGTGCGACCCGTCGACGTCGCGCTGACGAGCGACGCCCGAGCGTTGTGGATCAGCGATCCGGGCAGCGCGCGCCTCTCGCTGTTCTCGGTCGCGCGCGCGCCCGGAGAGCCGTTGCGATACGACCCCCTCCTGGCGCGCTTCGTGAAGTCGATCGACCTCGCCGCGCTCGCTCCCGACGCGCCGTGGCCGATCGAGCCGGGAGCGATCGAGTGCGACGCGCGCGGCGACCTGTACGTCGCGGACGTCGCGAATGCGCGGATCGTCGTGATCGACGAGAAGCACGAAGTCCGCCGCACGTTCGGTCGCCATGGCCGCGAGTTGGGCCAGCTCCTGCGACCGACGTCGATCGGGATCTCTCCGTCCGGCGAACGCGTGTACGTGGTCGACGCCGCGGCGCGTCGCGTGACGGCGTTCGACCGCGAGGGACGCCCGCTCCACGAGATCCGCGGCGAAGGGCTGCCGGCGCCGGCGGCGCGCGGTGGCGACCCCG
>CAZQHA010000363.1:0-4722 GCA_964592795.1 uncultured Planctomycetaceae bacterium
GAAGCCGGCATACGAGATTTGTTCCAGTGACTGGAGTTCAGACGTGTGCTGTCTTTGAGGGCAGCCATGGGCGGCGGATTGTAGGACGCGACGAAAAAAAAGCGGACCTTCTTTTCGGAAGGTCCGCAGTGGACGCCGGCCCGGGACAGTGGTCGGACACGGTTGCGATTCAACCCGCACCAGGCGCCGCGGCTCTCTTTCGGCAGTCCGAGCGTCGAACCGGAGTCAGCGGTTCGCCGCTTCGACGCCGGGGGGCTTCCTCCGCGTCGAAGGCGCGCGCTCGAGGATCCCCTCTTCGTTCCACAGGGCGACGATCGCCTCGCGGGCCTTGGGAACGTCGCTCGTCAGCACTTCACAGCCGGTCTCGGTCACGACGACGACGTCCTCGATGCGCACGCCGATGCCGCTCGCGGGATCGTAGACGCCCGGCTCGACGGTGAACGACACGCCCGGCTCGAACGGCTTGTCGAACTCGCCGACGTCGTGCACCTCCATCCCGATGTAGTGGCAGGCGCCGTGATTCATCAGCTTGCCCATGCCCTTCGACTGGAGCACCTTGCGGCACACCTTGTCGATGTCGCGCATCGTCTTGCCCGGCGCGACCGCGGCGATGCCCGCTTCCTGCGCCTCGAGGACGGCGTCGTAGATCTCCGCCATGCGCTCGGTGAACTTGCCGTCGGTCGGCCACGAGCGCGTGATGTCGCTCGCGTAGTGGTCGTACTCCGGCGCGTAGTCGATGAGGAGCATCTCGCCCGCCTGCATCTCGCGCGAAACGGACGAGTAGTGCAGCACGAGCGCGTTCGGCCCCGAGCCGACGATGCCGTGGTACGCGGGCCCTTCCGCGCCTTCGCGGCGGTGCACGAAGCTCATCAGCGCTTCGATCTCCCACTCGCCCTGGCCCGGCTGCGTCGACCGGATCGCCTCGGCCATCGCGATGCTGCCTGCGCGGCCCGCGCGTCGCATCGCGTCGATCTCCTCGGGCGTCTTGATGCGGCGCATCTCGGAGAGGATCGGGGCGAAGTCCTTCACTTGGCACTCGAACCTCTCGGTCAGGTTTTGCGCGAGCGCCTCCTCGCGGCTCATGCGTCCGTCGAGCGGATCCTTCGCGGCGGCGCGGTCGGCGGGGAACGCGCGGTCGTGACAGCCCGAGAGCGTCACGTGCGGCGCTTTCGAGATCCACACCGGCTGGTCCACGGTGATCAACTCCTCCAGCGCGCCGATCAGCTCGCTCGCCGGCCGAACGTCGGTGAAGCCGAACTCCGTGCGCACCCACTCGTCGCCCGAGTCCATGATCTCGCCTTCCCACATTTCGCTGTTCGCGTTGGGCTTGGGCAGGAACAGGATCTCGCGCTTCGACTCGACGTCGATGACGAGCGTCGCGCCGGGGCTCTCGACTCCCGTGAGGTACCAGAAGACCTTGTCTTGCTGGAAGCGCGTGTAGTCGCGCGTCGTCGGCATCCCGCGCACGAGCACGATGCCCTCTTCGAGCTTGCTCACGAGCAGCGCGCGGCGTCCCGCGTGGAACTCGCGACCGAGGCCGCACACGCGCGCGCGGTCGCGCGATTCCTGCGGTGCGCCCGCTTCGGCGGTCCAGAGCCCGAGCACCGCGACGGCGGTGAGCGCCAGGGAATGACTCATCCACGTCAGCATAGCGCGGACTCGGCAGGTCGCGGGCGCGAGCGCGCCGTGCCGGGACTCGTTTTACGACGCGTCAACCCGAACGCTCCGAGCACCGGTCTCCCGTCCCTGACTTCGACGCCGGGGACCGCACCTGTTCCACGGGCAACGACTCCGGCTCGGGGTCCTTCGCGAATCCACGACGACGACGCTTCGAGCACAGGATCGCGCTGCGACGCCTCGGATCGTCGCGGCGTGCCCGTCCCACGTGCGGCTCATGACGACGAGCGACGTGGCGTTCTGATTCCGTGCGGGTCCCGACTCGTGTAGCGCACACGAGTGGATGCCTGCAGCTCGCGTGACAACACGACCGGCGGCTTCACGCCCGAACAGCCATGCTTCAACTCCGTGCGGCGGCCACCGAGCGCACGGGCTCGCCGAACGCGGCCTTCACGGTGGGCCGCATCAGCACGATGATGGTGAACACGCCGAGGATCGTGCCCACCGGCATGAAGAGGCAGGACACGCAGGCGACGACGAAGCAGAACCTGTGGTTGCGGCGCAGCTTCAAGCTCCTGCCCGCGCACGCCATGCAGATCGCGAGCGCGAGCCCGCACGCGATCCAGGCGAGCGCGAACAGCACGAAGAACCAACCGATCACCTCGGCGCCGTCTTCGTGCGCTTCGAGCGCACCGGTGATCAGGCCGATCCCGAGGACCAGATGGATCAACGGAAACAGCGAGAACAGCGCGGTGATGCCCGCCACGATGTAGTGGAAGATCGAGAGGAGCCGGAGATGCTCGAGATCCGTGTCCGTGGTGCTCATGGCGTCGTCACTCTAATGTCACCGGTCATGTGGAATCGAAACGTCGCCGCCGTTCTCCTTCTCGCCGCGTGCGCGAGTCCGGCCGCGCAATCGTCCGTCGCGGTGGAGGTGCGCGCGGCCGCGCAGGCTCGTCTCGACCAGATCCATTCGAAGGGCAAGTTCCCCGGCGCGACGGCGGGAATCGCGTTCGCCGACGGGCGCTCGTTCTCGATCGCGACCGGACTCTCGGACCGCGCGACCGGACGCGCGATGACTCCGGACGACCTCATGCTGCAAGGCAGCGTCGGCAAGACGTACGTCGCGGCGGTCGCGCTGCAGCTCGTCGGAGAAGGGCGACTCGTGCTCGACGACAGGATCGAGAAGCACCTCGGCGACGCATCCTGGTTCGCCCGCCTGCCGAACTCGAACGACATCACCGTGCGCATGTTGATGAACCACACGAGCGGTCTCGTGCGGTACGAGTTCAAGGAAGAGTTCACGCGTGACCTGACGGGCAACCCCGACAAGGTGTGGCGGCCGGAGGATCTCGTCGCGTACCTCCTCGACGAAAAAGCGCCCTTCGCGGCGGGCGAGCGCTTCGAGTACTCCGACACGAACTACATCGTGCTGGGGATGATCGTCGAGCGCATCACCGGTTCGACGCTCAACGCGGAGATCGATCGGCGACTCCTGAAGCCGCTGCGGCTCGAGCACACGCGTCCTTCCGATTCGCGCGTGATCCCGGGGCTCTCGCAGGGATACGCCGGCGCGAGCAACCCGTTCGGCGGCGCCGACGCGATGCTCGCGGACGGTCGCATGATCATCAACCCGCAGTTCGAATGGGCCGGCGGCGGCTACGCCTCGACCGCGGAGGATCTCGCGCGCTGGGGAGCGGCGCTCTACGCGGGGCGCGTGCTCGACGAGTCGCTGATGCCGCAAGTGCTCGACGGCGTCGATGCGTCGCGGTTGCTCGGCCCAGGCGTGGAGTACGGCCTCGGCGTCATCGTCCGCGAGACCGAGCTCGGTCGCGTCCTCGGGCACAGCGGCTTCTTCCCCGGCTACATGACGGAGATGCGCTACTACGTCGAGCACGGGGTGTGCGTCACCGTGCAGGTCAACACGAGCGTCGGGCCCGACGTCGGACGGCCGCTCGGGTCGATCGCGGATGAGCTCGCGCGCGTCGTCCTGGCCTCGACTTCGGGGTGATCCGGCACAATCCGGGCTCGCCGCCAACACCCCGCCCCGGCGCGGTGTGATGGACGCGAGCCATGACCGCGGACCCGATCCCCCTTCGTACCGAGGAGCTGCTCGCCCACGCCGGTTGGCTGCGCGCGCTCGCACGGAGCCTCGTCAGCGATTCCGCGGCCGCCGACGACCTCGTGCAGGACACGTGGGTCGCGGCGCTGCGGCACCCTCCGGACACCGATCGGCCGCTGCGGCCCTGGCTCGCGCGCGTTGTGCGGAACCTCGCGCGCAATCGCCGCCGCGGAGAAGCGCATCGCAGCCAGCGCGAGAGCGTCGAGCGTCCGTCCGCGGGCCCGATCGCGCCCGCCGACATCGCAGCCGAAGTCGAGGCGCAGCGCACGCTCGCCGAGGCCGTGCTCGCGCTCGAGGAGCCGCTGCGCACGACCGTCGTGCTGCGCTACTTCCGCGGCATGAACGCGAGCGAGATCGCGGCCGCGCAACACGTGCCCGCGGGCACCGTGCGCTGGCGGCTGAAACGCGCGATCGATTCGCTGCGCAACGATCTCGACCGGCGTTTCGGCGGCCGGCGCGAGTCGTGGTGCGTCGCGCTCGCTGCGCTCGTGCCGCGCGAGAGCGTCGCGCTGTCCGCGAGCTCCGTGTCGACGGGAGTTTCGATCATGAGCACTTCGACGAAGGTTGGGGTCGCCGCGGCGCTCGCGCTGTGCATCGGGGTCGGTACGTGGTTGGCGGTCGACATCACGAATGGTCCCGAATTCGAAATGGACCCGTTCGGCAACGTGTACGACGTATTCGGCAATCCAATCGCTTCGCCGGGTCCCGCGATCCCGGTCGATCCCCCGACGGAGACCGTCGAGCGTCAGCGCGTTGCGACGTCGGTCCAGCCATCTTCGCTCGCGACGCAGGCGAGCTCTGCCACCGAACTCGTCCCGCTCGCGCCGAAAGACTGCTGCATCGTCGGCCGCGTCGTCGACGCGGCGGGACGACCGATCCCGGACGCGTTGACCGTCGCGTTGACCGTCCGTGTCGAGGAAAAAGGTCTCATCGACGACTATCGGGAGAGCAACGAGCGTGAGCGGGCGAAGACGGATCACGAC
>CAZQHA010000364.1:0-4702 GCA_964592795.1 uncultured Planctomycetaceae bacterium
CTCCCGCGCCGCTCAGCTCCCGCGCCGCGCCTACCCGCGCTCAGATCGCCGCTCTCAGCCGCGCGCGCTGTCCGACGACGTCGAGGGCCGCGACGCGATAGCCTTCCGCGAGCGTCGGGAAGTTGAAGATGTTGTCGACGAACGTGTCGATCGCCATGCCGCCGATCAACGCCATCTGCGCCAGGTGGATCAGCTCGGTGGCGCCGGCGCCGATGATCTGAGCGCCGAGCAGGCGCTGTCCGGCGGGATCCGCGACGAGCTTCAGCAGCCCTTCGGTCTCGCCGTTGATCTGCCCGCGCGCCAGCTCCTCGAAGCGCGAGCGGCCGACGACCGATCCGCCGTGGCGCTTCTCGACCTCGGATTGCGTCAGGCCGACGCTCGCGATCTCCGGGATCGTGTAGATCCCGGCGGGGATCGTCTCGATCGGTGCGCCGAGCGGCAGGCCGAGAGCGTGCCGGATCGCGCGCCGCCCCTGCTCCATCGAGGACGTCGCGAGCGACGGCGGTCCGATCACGTCTCCCGCCGCGTAGATGTGCGGCACGCGGGTCTGGCCGTTCGCGTCGACGTCGAGGAAACCGCGCTCGTTGACGGAGAGTCCCGCCGCCGCGACGTCGAGGCCGGACAAGCTCGCGGTCCTGCCCAGCGCGACGAGCATCTTCTCGCACTGGAGCTCGGCGCCGTCGTCGAGCGTCAGGGCCACCGAATCGACGCCGTCGAACGCGACGCGTTCCGGACGCCGTCCCGCGACGAAGCGGCCGCCGGAGCGCTCGAATCGGCGCACGAAGAGGTCCGTGATCTCCGGGTCGAGGAACGAGAGCGGGCGAGCGCTCTTGTCGACCATCGTCACGCTCACGCCGAGCGCCTGGAAGATCGTCGCGAACTCGGCCGCGATCACGCCCGAGCCGAGGACGCACAGCGACTTCGGCAAGTAGATCATCGAGAGGATCGAGTCGCTGTCGAGGACGTGCTCGTGGTCGACGGGGATCTCCGCCGGCTTGCGCGGGCGCGAACCCGTGGCGACGACGATCACGTCGCCGTGGGCGCGGCGCCGCGATCCGTCGGGAGCGAGCACCTCGACCTCGTTCGGAGACGTGAAGCGCGCGCGGCCCTGCCACGACTCGATCCCGTTGCGCGCGATCTGCTGCGCGATGAAGCGCTCGTGCGCGCGCTGCACGTCGCCGACGCGCTTCATCAGGCTGGCGACCTTGGTTCCCGCGTCGAGTTCGCTGCGCAGGACGCCCGCGACGCGCTGCCGGAAGCTCGACAGCGTCACCGCGGTCTCGCGCAAGGTCTTGCTCGGGATCGTGCCGCGGTGGACGCACTCGCCGCCGACGGCGGCGTCGCGCTCGACGAGCAGCACCCGCTTACCGGCCTTCGCGCCCTGGACCGCCGCCTTCTGGCCGGCCGGTCCGGCGCCCAGCACCACGATGTCGAACGCCCGCGGCAGGAGGTTCATCCGAGCGCCCTCGAGACCGTGCTCACCTGCTCGCGGCGCGCGAAGAGCTCGTCGATGTCGTCCGCGTACAAGGACAGGCGCGCGAGCGAAGGATGGCTGCGGATCGCCGCCTCGGACGCCCGGCCGTCGCCCTGCGCCCAGTGCGTGAAGTGATCGGCGAGCGACACGATCGCAGCCGTCTCGGCGGCGTCGTCCGGCGCCAGCGCCGGCTCGTGATGCCAGCGCGTCGCCGCCTGCATCCAATCCGGCATCGACCAGCGCTCGAGCAGCATCGACCCGACTTCCGTGTGCATCTCGTCGAGCCAGGCGCGGAGCGTGGTCCGGTCGACCGGCTCGCGCGCCTCCCGCAGGACGTCGAGCGCCGCGTGGAGGACGACCGGCCGGCCGATGTCGTGCATGAGCCCCGCCAGGAACGCGCCCTCGACGTTGCGCCGCCGCAGGCGGGCGATCTCCTTGGCCCACGCCGCGGCGCCGATGGAGTGGATCCACAGCTCGCGGATCTCCGGCTCGAAGCCGGGCGCGGTGAAGACCTTCGACTTGACCGCGATCGCCAGCGCGATGTCGCGCATCGCGGACAGTCCCATGCGGCTGACGGCCTGCTGGAGCGACACGATCCGCTCCGTAGGCGCGTAGGCGACCGAGTTCGCGACGCGCAGGACGTGGCCCGCGAGCGAGGGGTCGCGCTGGATCAACTCGGAGAGCCGGCGCGCGTCGCAGGACGCATCGCCGCAGAGCGCCATCACCTGGGACGCGGTGTCCGAGAGGAGGGGGAGCTCGAGGGCACCCGAGTGGATGCGCTGGGCGAGCTCGTCGTGGACCGACAGACGGGGGCTGGTCATCGGTGGGGAGCTTGATCATCGGCCGCGCAGGGGACCGCGCTGGAACCGCGCTCTCGTCTCGTGGGTTTTTCCGTCGGCTCGCGCGCGCGTCGCACGTCAGAATGCGCGCCCGTCCGGATCCAGACCGAAACTCCCGCTCCTCCCGCGAAGACCGCGATGAACCACGACGCTGACCGCCTGGCTATCGACACGATCCGCACCCTCTCGATGGACGCGGTCCAGAAGGCGAACTCCGGCCACCCGGGGACGCCGATGGCGCTCGCGCCGGTCTTGTACACGGTGTGGCAGGAGTTCCTGCGCTACGACCCCGAGGATCCGATCTGGCCCGACCGCGATCGCTTCGTGCTCTCCTGCGGACACGCGTCGATGCTGCTCTACGCCGGCTTGCATCTCGCCGGCGTCAAGCAGGCGACGAAGAAGGGCGAGCGCACCCAGAAGCCCGCGGTCTCGCTCGAGGACATCCAGAAGTTCCGACAGCTCGGCTCGCTCACCCCCGGCCACCCCGAGCACGAGATGACGTCGGGCGTCGAGACGACGACCGGACCGCTCGGCCAAGGCGTCGCGAACAGCGTCGGCATGGCGATCGCGCAGCGCTGGCTCGCGGCGACGTTCAACCGGCCCGGGTTCGACCTCTTCACGCACCGCGTGTGGGTCTTGTGCAGCGACGGGGACTTGATGGAGGGCATCTCGGCCGAGGCCGCGTCGCTCGCCGGGCACTTGGGTCTCTCGAACCTGTGCTGGATCTACGACAACAACCGCATCACGATCGAGGGGCACACCGACCTCGCGTTCAGCGAGGACGTCGCGACGCGCTTCGTCGGTCACGGATGGAACGTGACGCGCGTCGCCGACGCGAACGACACGGCGATGCTCGCGCGCGCCTGCCGCACCGCCGTCGACGAGAAGAAGCGTCCGACGCTCGTGATCGTCGACAGCCACATCGGATACGGCTCGCCGAAGAAGCAGGACTCGCATGCGGCGCACGGCGAGCCCCTCGGCGACGACGAGATCGCGGCGACGAAGCGGGTGTACGGTTGGCCCGACGACAAGAAGTTCTTCGTGCCCGACGGCGTGCGCGAGCGATTCGCGAAGGGCATCGGCGCGCGCGGCGCGAAGCAGCGCGCGGAATGGCTGGCGCTGTACGAGCGCTACAAGAAGGAGCACGCGAAGCTCGCGGACGAGCTCGAGCGCATGCAGCGCGGCGAGCTCCCCGCGAGCTGGGACAAGGCCGTCCCGAGCTTCCCGGCCGACGCGAAGGGCCTGGCGACGCGCGATGCGTCGGGCAAGGTGCTGAACGCGATCGCTCCGAACGTGCCCTGGCTGCTCGGCGGCTCCGCGGACCTCGCGCCGTCGACGAAGACGCGCCTCACGTTCGAGGGCGCGAGCGATTTCACCGCGGCGAGCCCGGCCGGACGCAACTTCCACTTCGGCGTCCGCGAGCACGCGATGGCGTCGATCTGCAACGGGATGGCGCTCTCGAAGCTGCGGCCGTACGGCGCGACGTTCCTGATCTTCAGCGACTACATGCGACCCGCCGTTCGCCTATCGTCGCTCATGCAGCTGCCCGTGATCCAAGTCTTCACGCACGACTCGATCGGCGTGGGCGAGGACGGCCCGACGCACCAGCCGGTCGAGCACCTCGCGGCGCTGCGCGCGATCCCGGGCGTCGTGACGATCCGGCCCGGCGACGCGAACGAGACGGCGGAAGCGTGGAAAGTCGCGCTCGCATCGCGGCACGAACCGATCTGCTTGGCGCTGACGCGCCAAGCAGTGGCGACGCTCGACCGCACGAAGGTCGGGGCCGCGTCGGGGCTCGCGAAGGGCGGCTACGTGCTGATCGACGCGCAGAGCGGCGCACCGCAGGTCATCCTGATCGCGTCCGGCAGCGAGCTTTCTCTGTGCGTCGCCGCGCACGAGCGTTTGAAGGGCGAGGGGATCCAAGCGCGCGTCGTCAGCCTGCCGTCGTGGGAGCTCTTCGAGCGCCAGAGCGACGCGTACAAGGCCAGCGTGCTCCCGAGCGAGATCACCGCGCGCGTGTCCGTCGAGGCCGCGTCGGGCTTCGGCTGGTCGCGCTACGTCGGCGCGACCGGCAAGTCGATCTGCATGACCGGCTTCGGCGCGTCGGCGCCGGCCGGCGACCTGATGAAGCACTTCGGCTTCACGGTGGACGGCGTCGTGCAGGCCGCACGCGAGCAGCTCAGCCTCGCGGCGGCGCACCCTTGAGAGGACTCTCGCGATGAACCCGCTGAAGCAGCTCGCCGAATTCGGCCAATCGATTTGGCTCGACTCGATCGGCCGCCAACTGATCGACGGCGGCGAGCTCGATCGGCGGATCGAGGAGGACGGCCTCCGCGGCGTGACGTCGAACCCGTCGATCTTCGAGAAGGCGATCGCGGAGGGCAGCGAG
>CAZQHA010000365.1:0-4688 GCA_964592795.1 uncultured Planctomycetaceae bacterium
GCGCGCCGCTCGCGCGGTCGACGCGCGCCAACCTGGACAAGGCCGAGCCGATCGATGGAGTGTCACAGCCAGATCCGCGTCCCCGCGGGTCTTGCGTGCTCGATTGGGGATTGCCGTCTAGGATGCCGTCGCCCGGCACCGCACGATCGGTGCTCCATCCCGCGCCAAGACCGCCGAGTACGAACGCTTCGCGCATGCGCTGTTTTCGCCCCGTCCTCGACACGTTTCTCTCTGTCTGCGCGTGTGCCGGGTTCTGCGCCGCGCGTTCAACGCCGCCGTGGCAGGTGCCGAGCCCGCCCGCGCACGCATCTGCGCTCACCGTCCCAAAGTCGCTGATAGACGAATCGAACGAAGCCCGGGCAGCGGGCGACTTCGCGGGCGCGCGAGCCAAGGCCTCCGCGGCAGTGGAGTTCCTGGTCGCGCGTGAACGCGCGGAACGCGACGGGGAGTGGTTGGCCGTGGTGCACGACGCCGGCGCCGCGGCGTACTACGCGAACGACCTCCTCACGGCTCGCCGCGCCTTCGAGTGCGAGTACGAGTTCAAATTGGCCGCGCTGCCCGACGACCACCCCGAGTTGCAGTCGGTGCGGCAGCTGTTCGGGTCGATTCTCCACCAACTCGGCGACATCGCGGGGGCGCGCGCACTGGATGAGAAGGTGCTCGAGGTTCGCTCGCGCACGCTGCCCGACGACCACCCCGAGTTGCAATCGGCACGCATGAACATGGCCGCCACGCTCCGAGCGCACGGAGATCTCGCGGGCGCGCAGGCGCTGTACGAACGAGTGTTCCTGATCCGTTCCAACACGCTCGACGACGATCACCCCGATCTCCAGCTGGTGCGGATGAGCTTGGGAGCCACGGTCTATTCCTTCGGTGACTTCGCGCGTGCGCGCGTCCTGTTCGAGCAGGTGGTCGGCGTGTACGCGCGCACGCTTCCGGAAGACCATCCCGATCTGCAGTCGGCACGGATGAACCTCGCGGTGGTGATCAAGGCGCAAGGCGATCTCCAGGGCGCGCGGGTGTTGCAGGAGCGGGTGCTCGCGGTCCATTCGCGAACGCTGCCGGAGGACCACCCCGATCTGCAGCGGGTACGGACCAACCTCGGCTTGACGCTCGCCCGGCTCGGCGATCTCGCGGCGGCGCGCACGCTTCAGGAGCGCGCGCTCGCGAACTTGTCGCGCACCCTCCCTGAGGCACACCCTGAGCTGCAAGCCGCGCGGACCAATCTCGCCCTGACGCTGTTCGAGCTCGGCGACGTCGAAAGCGCGCGGGTCTTCGACGAGCGAGTGCTGGCGGTGCGGTCGGAGACCCTGCCCGAAGGTCATCCCGATCTACAGCGTGCGCGCGAGAACGTCGCCGGGGGGCTGTACGCGCGCGGCGAACTGGCGGCCGCGCGTGCGCTGTACGAGAAAGTGCTCGCCGTCCGTTCGCCCGCGATGCCGGACGACCACCCCTCGCGGCAGTCGACGCAAGAGAGCGTGGCGCTGATCCTCCACGCGTCGGGCGACTCGCACGGCGCGCTCGAGCTGCACGAGAAGGTCCTCGAGGTCCGCTTGCGTCACTTGCCGGCCGATCACCCCGATCTGCAGCGCGCGCGACTGAACGTGGCGCTCACGCTGGTGAGCGAGCTCGCTCGCACGCGGAGCTCGTCGGGGACCGGAAACGAAGGACGCGACACGTTGGCGAGGAGCGCAGCGCTGATCGGCGACGTCTGCCTCGCGCACGTGCGCTCGGTTCGCGCGGCGATCCTCGCGGGTTCCGCGCGCGAGGCGGAGGAGCGGTGCGCCAGCATGTCGCGCGCGTTCGACGTGTGCGCCTCGTTCGCGCTGGGCTACGGCGAGTTCGAGCCGTCCCGTGAAGTCGAGTCGCGCGCGTTCGTCTTCGCCGAGACGATGCGCGGCGCGGCCCTCGCCTCCGCGGATCTCGCGCGTCTGGCGTCCAGCTCGCCGGAGTACGTGCGCCTGCGCAAGGAGTTTCGATCCGCGAGCGAAGAGCTCGCGGACCTCGCGCAGCGGGGCACCACGAGCGAGGAGTTCGACCGCGCTCGCCGCAACCGCGAAGCCGCGGAACGCGCGCTGGCGGCGCGGGCCGTGGAGCTCGCGGGCACGGAGCAACAGGCCGGCGAGTTCGACGTCGAGTCGCTCTCCGCCACGCTCGCTGCCGGCGAGGCCGCGATCGGATTCCGGCGCTTCAACCGCTGGCGCGCGGGAGCGCAGGGGCAGCTCGTGGGGCCCGAGAGTGAGCCCACGGTCGCGAGCTTGTGCGCGTTCGTCGTGCGCAGTTCGAAGGACGACCGCGAGCAGCGCGCAGGCGGCGACTCGCTCCTGACGTGGATCGATCTGGGCCCGATCGCACCGGTCCAAGCCGCGGCGCACGCCTGGCGCGTTGCTCTGGGAACGGGGTCGGGCAGCCGCGGCGTGTCGGCGGAAGCGGACGAGACTCTGGAATCGACCCTCCGCGTGCGGGGCGCCCGCCTGCGTGAGCAGATCTTCGACCCGCTGCTGTCCGCTCTGGCCGGCGTGCATCGAGTCGTCGTGGCGCTCGACGACGTTTTGCATCTGATACCGCTCGATGCACTGCCGCTCGAGCAGGGTGAGCACCTTGGCGACCGTTGGCGGATCGAGACCCGCACGACGCTGACCGAGCTCTTGCGGCCGACGACGCCGTTCGGCGCGTCTCCCGAACTGGTCGCGTTCGGCGACGTCCAGTACGGCGCTAACGCAACGCCCCCGGATCCCGCCAGGCCGGCCGCCGGCGGCGCGCCGTCGGTCCCCGTCGCCGCGGAGCCGCATGCGTCCGGCTCTGCCAGTCTCTTGCGGGGCGGGTCGTGGGAGCGAGGCTTTTCTGCATTGCCTGCGACCGGAGTCGAAGTGCGCGGCGTCGCGAGCCGCTTTGCCGAGCGATTCGGCGGCGAAGTCGCGCCGAGGCTCTGCCAGCGCGACCGCGCCACGCGGGCGCGGTTGCTCGAGCTCGCGCCCACGGCACGTTGGCTGCACATCGCTACGCACGGTTGGTTCGCGCCCGAGTCGATCCCGTCGTGGAACGCTGACGGGCCGGTCGACGAGCGCGCGCGCTTGGGAACCCGTAGGACCGGCTCGGAAGAAGTGCGCGGCATGAGCCCGATGCTCCTGTGCGGTCTGGCGCTCGCGGGCGCGAACTCGCCCGAGGACGCCGTCGGTCGAGCGCCGGGGCTGCTCACTGCGGACGAGCTCTCGACGCTCGACCTCTCGAACTGCGAGCTGGCCGTGCTGAGCGCGTGCGACACGAGCATCGGCGATGTGCGGGCCGGTCAAGGTGTCGCCAGCTTGCAGAAAGCGTTGCACATGGCCGGGGCGCGCAGCGCGATCACTTCCCTGTGGAAGGTGCCCGATGAAGCGACGAAGGATCTGATGCTCGACTTCTACAGGCGTCTTTGGTTGGAACGGAAGCCCAAGTGGCAAGCACTGTGGGAGGCGAAGAAGTTCCTGCGCGTCGCGACGAACGAGCGTGGAGAGGCCAAGTACAAGACGCGCGACTGGGCGGCGTGGGTGCTCACGGGCGACTCGCACTGACCCGCGGGGATCGGCGAAACCGTACGTGCGCCGTGGTCCCTCAGGCGGCGTGCACGCCCCGCACCCACGCGCACCGCGCGCGCAGTCGCGGCTCGAGCGCCGCGAAGAGCGTCTGGTCGCTCGCGTGACAGCTCTTGCACGCGCCGGCGAGCCGCACGTGGACGATCCCGTCCGTGATCGCGACCAGCTCGACGTCACCGGCGTCGGCGCGGAACATCGGACGGAGCTCCTCGAGCACGGCCTCGACGTCGCGCACGAGCGCGGGATCGCCGGCCGGCGTGAGCGTCCGGTTCCTGGAATCGTCGTCGCCGCGCGCGAGCGAGAGGATTCGATCGAGCCAGCTCACACGGGCTCCTCGCTCTCGAGCCATTCGCCGGGGAACCGGATCACGCACGCACCCGGCGCGGCGCGATCGCATTCGAGCGCTCCGAGCGGCGAGCGCCAGCGCCGCGCGATCACGTCGTGCGCATCGCTAAAGGGTGAGTCGCAGACGAGCTCCCAATGACCGCCGCTCCGACCCAGCTTCCAATCGAGCGTCGACCGCTGCGGCAGCGCGCGTGCGCTCGTCCAGATCCACGTCCCGATCACCCAGGGGAGCTGCCAGCCGTCGGCGACGTCGGACGCAAGACCCGGCAACGGTCGCTCGGCGTGCGCGAGATCGCGCGCTTCCTTGCGCAGCGCGGCGCGCACGCTCGCGACGAGCGGACGCAGTCCGGCGCGCTCGCGCCGCGCGTAGAGGACGTTCGCGCCCGACGCGGACCCCACGAGCGCGAGCATCCAGCCGAGCTCGTCGACTTGACGGCTGGCGTGCGCGAGGTCTCCGGCGCGCGACGTCAGGACCTCTCCCCCATTCTCGGGGGACTCGAGCGCGAGCAGGGCGTTGAGGCTCGAGAGCACCTGCGTCGCGTTGTTCAATCCGTGCAGCACGACCGGCAGGAGCGCGGTCGCCAGCGGATCGCGCTCGCTGGGACGTGGTGCCGAGGCGGGGACTTGAACCCCGACTCCCTTGCGGGAAATGGATTTTGAATCCATCGCGTCTGCCATTTCGCCACCCCGGCGTCGGAGCGCGTAGAGCGTAGTACGAAGCACTCGGAAAGCAAGCGAGGCGCGCGCGGTCTCGGCGCGCGCCGGGTCACG
>CAZQHA010000366.1:0-4665 GCA_964592795.1 uncultured Planctomycetaceae bacterium
CAGCAAGGGGTCCAGATCACTGCCGACGCGATCGATTACTCGGACAGGCTCCTAGATCTCGAGGAGTCGATCGGTCCCGAGCCGCACTCGCTCCCGGATGGTGAGCCCGTCGCGGACGCGCGCGCGCTCAACAGTTCGGAGGTGCGCCAATGAGCAAGACGAACCCGAACGTCGACTTGGGCTCGCTCGCGCGACCCGATTCGCCCGCTCCGCGTAGCGCTCGCAAGCGCTGGCTGTTCCTCGCCGTTCCGCTGCTCCTTCTCGCTGGCTTCGCGATCGTGCTCGCGAGCAGCCTCGACGACTGGCTCGGCGGCGTGATCGAGGTCGAGATCGTTCGTCCGCTGCCGGTTGCCGGCGGCGCGCAGGTGACCGCATCGGTCGGCGAAGTCGTCGTGCAAGCTGCTGGCTGGGTCGAACCCGAGCCTTTCGCGATTCGGGTCAGTGCGCTGACGCCGGGCATCGTCCGCGAAGTGCTGGTGCGGGAGTCAGACGTCGTCGCGATGGGCGACCCGATCGCGAGGCTCGTCGATGACGACGCCGCGCTGAGTTGCCGACAGGCGCAAGCCATGTTGGCGGAAGCCCGAGCCGAGCTTGCACGCATGGAAGCTGAGCAGGACGCCGCGAAGCAGAGCTTCGATGCGGCGCTGCTCGTCCGCGAGAGAGCCTCGACTGCCGAAGCTGATCTCGCGGGCAAGCAAGCAGAGGCCCTGCATCGAGAGCAGGCAGTAGTGGCGGCTCGCGCTCGGATGTCTGCGGCGGAATCGGAGCTCGAAGTGCAACGCTTCCTCGCCGATTCCTCCGCGGCTGGTCCGCGTGCCGTCGAACTCGCGCTTGCGGCGTTAGCCGGCATACGCGCCGAGATCGAGATCCTCTCCGCCGATGCGGAGCTCTCGCGGGCCAATGCGCGCATCGCCGAAGCCGCTCTCGAGCGCGCGCGACGCGATCTCGAGTTGCGAATAGAGGACCGGCTTCGAGTCGCCGCGGCGGAGTCGAACGTCGCGCTTGCCTCCGCACGACTCGATCAGGTCCAGGTGAGCTGCGATCAGTCGGCTCTAAGGCTCGCACGCACGACGGTCCGCGCGCCCGCGGCGGGAGTGGTGCTCGAGAGGCTTGTCGCTCCCGGCGCAGAGCTGACGGCCGAGAATGCCGCCGTTGCGACGCTCTACGACCCGCGATCGGTTCGCGTGCGCGTCGACGTCCCGCAGAGCGAGATTTCGAAGCTCTCCGTTGGGCAGCGAGTCCGCATCGAGGCGGACGCGCGGCAAGGCAAACCCTATTCGGGCGAAGTGCTCCGCATCGTGCGTCAAGCGGACATCAACAAGGTGACGCTCCAAGCGCACGTCAAGGTCGCGGACGGTGACGAGCTCCTTCGCCCCGAGATGCTCGTGCAGGTTCGCTTCCTCAAGGGCTCCGCAGCGGATGGTGAGCCCAGCGGCAGCACGGCGAGCGGAGCGGTTCGGATTCCCGCCGGGCTCGTCGTGGACGCGAACAAGGTGTGGGTCATGGACGCTCTCGGAAAGAAGGCCGAGCTACGCGAAGTCCGACTTGGTGCGCGGACCGGTGACGAGTTGGATGTCCTGGAAGGACTGAACCTGTCGGACAAGTTGATCGCCACGCGTCTCGCGGATCTATCTCCCGGTCTCTCGGTCAAGCCCGTGACTTCGGGCAAAGGACGCTAGGCGATGTCTTTCGTCCAACTCGAAGGCGTTACGAAGACCTACTCGAAGGGCGATGTCGAAGTCGTTCCGTTGCAAGATGTCACGCTCTCGATCGAGCGAGGCGAGTTCTTCGTGCTGCTCGGACCGTCCGGCAGCGGGAAGACGACGCTGCTCAACCTGATCGCCGGCATCGATCGGCCGCAGAAGGGGACGATTCGAGTCGGTGGCGCGGAGCTCGCCCGGTTGTCGTCGGCGAAGCTCTCGGACTGGCGCGCCGAGACCGTCGGGTACGTGTTCCAGAGCGCGAACCTCGTTCCCGTGTTGACGGCGTATGAGAACGTCGAGCTCCCCTTGGGACTGTTCCCGCTTTCGCGCGCGGAGCGTCATCGGCGCGTGTTGCTCGCGCTCGAAGCCGTCGGACTCTCGGACCGCGCGGACCATTTGCCGCGCCAACTCTCCGGCGGACAGGAGCAACGCGTCGCGATCGCTCGCGCGATCGTTGCCGATCCTCCACTCCTCGTCTGCGACGAGCCGACGGGGAATCTCGACCACGAAAGCGCCGAGGGCGTGCTCGCGTTGATCGACCGTTTGCATGACGAGCTCGGCAAGACGGTCGTCATGGTGACGCACGATCCTCGCGCAGCCGCGCACGGGACGCGTCGCATGGTGCTCGACAAAGGCCGGTTCTTGAACGAGTAGGCCCTGCAATGGGAATCGCGCTCCTCACGTCCAGAAACCTGCGCCGTCGGCCGCTCCGCACGGTGCTGACCGTGCTCGGCGTCGCTTCGGCCATGCTTCTGTTCGTTCTCGTGGAAAGCCTCTCGGCGGGACTCGACGCAGCGCTCTCCGGTTCACAGGCCGCAAAGACGCTCATCGTGTACCGGCAGAATCGCTACTGCCCGCAGACGTCGTTCCTACCCGAGCGTTACGTGCGCGTCATCGCCGACGTTCCGGGCGTCGAGAGCGTCTTGCCGGTGAAGGTCTACCTTTCGAACTGCCGCGCGAGTCTGGACATCGTCGTATTCCAAGGCGCGCCCGTCGCCGAGCTCCTTCGAACGCGCAGCCTCGATGTCGTCGACGGTGACGTTTCGCGCTTCGAGCGTGAGAACGACGCGGCCCTGATCGGGCGCGAGTTCGCGACACGGCGAGGGCTCGAGCCTGGCGATCGGTTCCGTTTCGGAGCCATCGACGTCAACGTCGCGGGCGTGTTCCGCTCGCCTGAGCCGATCGAGGAGGGGACTGTGCTGACGCACCTCGAGTTCCTCCAGCGAGCCGGTCCGGTCGACAAGCTCGGAACCGTCACTCAGTTCGAGGTGAAGATCGAAGACCCCGCGAGAGCGAGGGAGATCGCGCGCGAGATCGACGATCGGCTGCGCACGGCTGAGGAACCGACGGATACGCGACCCAAGCTCGCGTTCCTGGAGTCCGCGACTCAGGACCTTCGCGAGATCCTGCGCTTTGGACGCTGGCTCGCGCTCGCATGCGTCGCGGTCGTGCTCGCGCTCGTCGCGAACACGGTGCTCATGTCGGTCCAAGAACGCGTGAAGGAGTTCGGCGTGTTCCGCACGCTCGGGTATCGCTCCAGCCGGATCGTCGCGCTCGTATTGGGCGAGGCGCTCCTGATCGGTGCCGCGGGAGCCCTGATTGGACTGGCGGCCGCGCTCGTCGTCATTCGCACGGCGCATCTCTCGATCGGCTCGGAAGGTGTTCCCGTCGCGTTCCTCCTGTCCGGCTCGGTGGTCACGACCGGCGCACTCGTCGCGCTCGGCGCGGCATTGCTCGCGGCCGTGGTGCCGGCATTCACGGCTGGGCGGCGTGAGATCGTCGCCGCACTGAGGAGCGCCTGAACGTGAGACGTCGCGTGCTCCCCTTCGACTATGCCGTGCGCAACCTCGCGCGGCGGCCCGTCCGCACGCTGCTGACGGCCGGCTCGAGCGCGCTCGTCGCGGGCCTCTTCGTGGCCACGGCCGCGTTCGTGCACGGTCTCTCGAGCAGCTTCGCGAGCGCCGGCCAGGATGACGTCGCGATCCTGCTCTCGCGTGTCAGCGATCAAGACGTTCTGCGCTCGACCGTTCCGCCGGCTCTCGCGGAACTCGTCTCCGCTGAGATCACGGGCATCGCGCGGCCGGGCGGTGTGCCCGCGGTCTCGTCCGAGATCCACACAGGAACGAACCTGCGACTGGGAGAGAGACCGGCGGAAGGTGCGCCGGATCCTTCCTACCAAGCGTTCGTCCGTGGTGTGACCGAGCGCGCGTTCCTCGTGCATGACTCGATCACCCTGATCGACGGCCACCTTCCAGGGCCGAGCGAGGTGCTCGTCGGTCGGATCGTGCCTTCGCAGCTCGGTCTCGATCCCGCGCTCTTCGCCATCGGTCGCAAGCTGCGATTCGAGGGTGGGACGTTCACGATCGCGGGAACGTTTGCAGCGCCCGGAACCACGGTCGAATCCGAACTCTTCGCGCCGCTGACCGATCTGCGCAGCCTCTCACGCCGCGAGGATTCTTCGGTCGTGTTCGTGCGCATGAACTCGCCGCAGGACTTCGGTGAGCTGGAGCTCTTCGCTCGTCGCCGTCTCGATCTCGAGCTCAACGCAATCCCGTCCGCGCTCTACTACAAAGAACTCGGAGCCTACTTCGGACCGATTCAAACGCTCGCGTGGGTGCTCGCGCTGATGATCGGCGGAGCGGCGCTGTTCGGAGGCGCGAACACTCTGAACGCGGCGGTACAGGACCGCATTCGAGAGCTCGCGACCTTGCGCGCGATTGGCTACCGGCAGCGCGCGCTGACTTGGTCGCTGCTGCAAGAGTCGACCGTGCTCGCAGCGGCCGGCGGGCTGCTAGGACTCGCCTTGGCGCGGCTCGCGATCTCCGGTGCCGCCGTGCGCATCGCAATGGGAGCATTCACGCTCTCGATTGGACCGCAAGCCGTCCTCGCAGGTTTCGCCGCTGCGCTGGGCCTAGGAATACTCGCAACGATTCCAGCCGCGATGCGCGTCGCACGCCTACCA